>NZ_LZLE01000354.1 GCF_001673155.1 Mycobacterium sp. 1423905.2
CAAAATCGCACGCTATCCGCGTGTCTCGTGCGATTTTGCGTCTGCTCGCGCAAGGAGGGGCGGCCGTTAGGCCAGTGCCTGTTCGAGGTCGGCGAGCAAATCGGCGACGTCCTCGATTCCCACCGACAACCGCACCAGGTCGTCGGGCACCTCTAGTTGGGAGCCGGCCGTCGACGCGTGCGTCATCGCACTCGGATGCTCGATCAGCGACTCCACTCCCCCCAGCGACTCGGCCAGGATGAACAATTGCGTTCTGGCGCACAGCTTTTCGGCGGCGCTGCGGCCGTCGCGCATGCGCACCGACACCATGCCACCGAAGCTGCTCATCTGCCGCGCGGCCACCTCGTGGCCGGGGTGCGCGGGCAGGCCCGGATACAGCACCGCGCTCACCGCGGAGTGTCCGTCCAGGAATTCCGCTACTGCTAAAGCGTTTTCGCTGTGCCGCTGCATGCGCAGCACCAGGGTCTTCAGACCGCGCAGGGTCAGGTGGTCAGGGGTGGTACGGCTCGGCGCTGACCAGCGTGACCGACACGGTGTTGCCGCTGGGCACGGTGTAGCTGCGGGTCTCGCCGACCTTGGCGTCGATCAGCGCGCCGCCCAGCGGTGAGTTGGGCGAGTAGACCTCGAGCTTGCCGTCGTTGACGCCCTCTTGGCGGGTGGCGATCAGGAACGTCTCGCTGTCCGACTCGTCGCCGTTGTAGTAGACCTTCACCACCGACCCGGGCAGGGCGACGCCGGATTGCTTGGGCGCCTCGCCGACCTTGGCGTTGTTCAGCAGGTCCTGCAGCTGACGGATCCGCGCCTCCTGCTGGCCCTGTTCCTCGCGGGCGGCGTGGTAGCCGCCGTTTTCCCGCAGGTCGCCCTCTTCGCGGCGGTCGTTGATTTCGGCGGCGATGACCGGACGATTGGCGATCAGCTGGTCGAGCTCGGCCTTGAGCCGGTCATGTGACTCCTGGGTCAACCAGGTCACCTGAGTGTCCGTCATCTCGTCGTGCTCCTTGTTCTGTCGGTGTCGCGGATTCGCGCAAGTCTCTGTGATCCCGTGTTGTCGGGGTCCCCACCCTCCGGGTGCTGCTCACGGCCTCTAATGCAGCAATACACGGTCCCATTCAGGACCGTGCATTCATCTATGTTACCACCGCGCAAACGCGGGATGACAGCATACCGCCTGCTCGGCGTTTGCTGCTGGCCCAGGGTCAGCGCAGGTAACCGGGCACGTCCGTGCCGCAGCCGTAGATGTCCGCCACCGCAGGCGGCTTGCTGGACTTCACCGTCGTCGTCACCTGCACGGTGCGCTGACTCGACGGCGCCACCAGCACCTCACGCCGACCCGTCTCACTGCCGTCCTTGGCGCGCACCCGCACGATGCAATCGACCGGGCGGGACGGGTCGGAGCGGGTCACGCTGATGGTCACCGACGCCGTCTCGTCGTCGATCAGCTGATAGCCGGCCAAGGTGCCGGAGACGGGATCGGTGGCGGTCCGCTGATACCCGACGACGGCAATGACCAGGCTGGCGCCGATCACCAATACTCCCAGCACGATGAGGATGCCGCGCCGTGAACCCGCCGAGCCGCGCACCCGCCCATAGCGGGCCGCGGGCCGATGCAGGGGGCTGTCCGTCACGTCGTCTGTCATGCCTGGGTAATTGCGGGGTATGCGGAAACTGGAATTATAGAGGCCACCCATAGGCTCGGGGGTGGCAGTGAATCGGACAAAGGGGGCACGTGAGCAAACTGCGGTTGATGGCGGTGCATGCCCACCCGGATGACGAGTCCAGCAAGGGTGCGGCGACGTTGGCGCGCTACGCCGACGAGGGCCATCGCGTCATGGTGGTGACCCTGACCGGCGGAGAGCGCGGTGACATCCTCAACCCGGCGATGGACCTGCCCGATGTCCTGGAACACATGGCCGAAATTCGCCGGGACGAGATGGCCAAGGCGGCCGAGATCCTCGGCGTCGAGCACACCTGGCTGGGTTTCGTCGACTCCGGGCTGCCCAAGGGCGACCCGCCGCCGCCACTGCCGGAAGGCTGTTTCGCGCTGGTGCCGCTGGAGGAGTCGAGCAAGGCGCTGGTGCGGGTGGTCCGCGAGTTCCGGCCGCACGTGATGATCACCTACGACGAGAACGGCGGCTACCCGCATCCCGACCACATCCGCTGCCACGAAGTTTCCGTTGCCGCCTACGAAGCGGCCGGTGACTATCGCCGCTTTCCCGACGCCGGCGAGCCGTGGACGGTGTCCAAGCTGTACTACGTGCACGGGTTCCTGCGGGCGCGGATGCAGCTGTTGCAGGACGAGTTCGCCAAGCATGGTCAGGAAGGCCCGTTCGGCAAGTGGCTCAAGCACTGGCACCCCGATCACGACTTCTTCGAGCGACGGGTCACCACCCGCGTCGAGTGCTCGGCCTACTTCAGCCAGCGTGACGACGCGCTGCGCGCGCACGCCACCCAGATCGACCCGAACGCCGAGTTCTTCGCCGCGCCGCTGGCCTGGCAGGAACGGCTCTGGCCGACCGAGGAGTTCGAACTGGCCCGATCGCGTGTGCCGATCCAACTGCCCGAAACCGACCTGTTCACCGGGATCGAGCCCGAGGAATGAAACACGTTCTGCTCAGTGTGATTGCGGAACAGCCGCGCAACACCGGACCGGACTTCGGCAAGGCCAGCCCGCTGGGACTGCTGGTGGTCATCGTGCTGGTGATCGCCACCCTGCTCCTGCTGCGCTCGATGAACCGTCAGCTGAAGAAGGTGCCGGAATCCTTCGATCGCCAGCACCCCGAGCCGGATCAGGCCGCCGACGAGGGCACCGACCCCGTCGTCCCCGATGAGGAGGGCCCCGGCACCGATCGCAACGGGTCGCGGCGGCCCCCTGGACACGCCGATGAGCCCGGCTGACGCCGCAGGCACCAACGCACTCGGACTGGCCACCAGCCCGTATCTGCGCCAGCACGCCGCCAACCCCGTGCACTGGCAGCAATGGACGCCACAGGCGCTGGCCGACGCGGCGGCGCGCGATCTGCCGATCCTGCTGTCCATCGGCTACGCGGCATGCCACTGGTGTCACGTCATGGCCCACGAGTCCTTCGAGGACGACGAGGTGGCCGCGGTGATGAACGCGGGATTCGTCTGCATCAAGGTCGACCGGGAGGAACGGCCGGACATCGACGCGGTCTACATGAACGCCACCGTCGCGCTGACCGGACACGGGGGTTGGCCGATGACCTGCTTCCTCACCCCCGACGGCCGGCCCTTTTACTGCGGCACCTACTACCCCAAACACCAATTCCTGCAACTGCTTTCAGCGATCTCCGAGACCTGGTCGCAGCGCCGCGGGGAGGTGGAGGAGGCCTCGGACCACATCGCCGGCGAGTTGCGGTCCATGGCAGCCGGGCTGCCCGGCGGCGGCCCCGAGGTGGCGGCCGAACTGTGCGACCACGCGGTGGGCGCCATCCTGCGCGATGAGGACACCGCGCGCGGCGGGTTCGGCACGGCACCGAAGTTCCCCCCGTCGGCGCTGCTCGAGGCGCTGTTGCGCAACTACGAGCGCACCGGTTCGCCCGCAGCGCTCGACGCGGTCACCCGTACCGGCGCCGCGATGGCCCGCGGCGGCATCTACGACCAACTCGCCGGTGGCTTCGCGCGCTACAGCGTCGACAACGCTTGGGTGGTGCCACATTTCGAGAAGATGCTGTACGACAACGCCCTGCTGCTGCGGGTGTACGCGCATTGGGCCCGGCGCACCGGGGACGCGCTGGCGCGCCGGGTCACCGCACAGACCGCGCGATTCCTGCTCGACGAACTGGCCGACGGTGACATGTTCACTTCGTCGTTGGACGCCGACGCCGCCGGGCGCGAAGGCTCGACGTACGTGTGGACGCCGGCGCAGCTGACCGAAGTGCTCGGTGTCGACGACGGGCGTTGGGCGGCAACAGTATTCAACGTCACTCGCGCCGGCACCTTCGAACACGGCACGTCGGTGTTGCAGTTGCTCACCGATCCCGACGACCCGGCGCGGCTGGAGCGAGTCCGCGCGCAGTTGCTGGCCGCCCGTCGCGCCCGGGAACAGCCCGGGCGCGACGACAAGGTCGTCACCTCGTGGAACGGGTTGGCCATCACGGCCCTCGGCGAGGCCAGCGTGGCGCTGGACGACCCGTCGCTGGCGGCCGCCGCGCAGCGGTGCGCGAGCGCGCTGCTCGAAGCCCACGTCGTCGACGGCCGGTTGCGGCGGGCCAGTCTCGGCGGGGCGATCGGCGATAGCGCCGCCATCCTCGAGGACCACGCGATGCTGGCCACCGGACTGCTGACCCTGTATCAGCTGACCGGTGATGCGACGTGGCTCGATTCGGCCGCCGGCCTGCTGGACACCGCGGTGCAGCACTTCGCCGACCCCGACCACCCCGGCCGCTGGTTCGACACCGCCGACGACGCCGAGCAGTTGGTGTTACGGCCCGCCGATCCGATGGACGGAGCGACGCCGTCGGGTGCGTCGTCGGTCACCGAGGCGCTGCTGACGGCGGCGCACTTGGTCGACGAGCGCCGCGCCGAGCGGTATCTGCACCTGGCTGGGGTGACGCTGCATGCGCATTCGGTGCTGTTGGCTCGCGCGCCCCGGTCGGCGGGCCACTGGCTGGCCGTCGCCGAAGCCGCGGTGCGCGGGCCGCTGCAGATCGCGGTGGCCGGCGACGCGGCGCAGTCGCCGTTGTTGGCCGCGGCGCGCCGATTGGCGCCGGCCGGGGCGATCGTCGTCGGTGGTGAGGTCGACTCGTCGGCGCTGCTGGCCGGACGGGATCGAGTAGGCGGCGCCGACGCCGCGTACGTCTGCCGGGGCCGGGTCTGCGACCTGCCGGTGACCAACCCGGAGCAACTCGCGACCGCCCTGGGTGTGACCGCGTAGTAGCGTGCGTCACATGCCAGATGCCGCCGAGCGAACACATGCGATCACCGACACGGTTCACCGCTACATCGACGCGGTGAGCAACGGCAGTCCCGAGGACTTGGCCGCCTTCTTCGCCGAGGACGCGACGCTCGAGGATCCGGTCGGCGGCGAGGTGCACATCGGCAGTCGCGCCATCGCCGGGTTCTACTCCGCGGTCACCGGCGTGCAGCGCAATTGCGAACTGGTGACGCTGCGCGTGTGCGGCAACGAGGCGGCGTTTCACTTCCGGCTGACCATCACCGCCGGCGATCACCGCATGCGCATCGAACCCATCGAGACCATGGTGTTCGACGACCGGGGCAAGGTGACCGCGATGAAGGCGTACTGGTCGCAGGCCGACGTCACGCAGCTGTAGCGGTCAATCACGGCCCCCAGCGTCAGAACACTACGAACCACATGGCGATGTAGTGGCAAATCGCCGCTACCGCCGTGCAGGCGTGGAAGAACTCGTGATAGCCGAAGGTCGTCGGCCACGGGTCGGGCCAGCGCAGGGCGTAGAGGATGCCGCCGATGCTGTACAGCGCGCCGCCGACGAACAGCAGCACCATCGCGGCGACTCCGGCGTTGTGCAGGATCGTGCCGGTGTACCACACCGCCACCCAGCCCAGCAGGATGTAGAGCGGCACCCCGACCCAGCGCGGCGCCGACGGCCACAGCATCTTGAGCAGGATGCCGGCCACCGCCCCGCCCCACACGATGGACAGCACTACCCGCCCGTCGTGGCCGGGCAGGGCTAGCAGCGCGAACGGCGTATAGCTGCCGGCGATGAACACGAAGATCATCGAGTGGTCCGCCCGCTTCATCCATTTGCGCGCGGTTTCGGACTTCCAGTTCACCCGGTGGTAGGTCGCGCTGACGGTGAACATGATGATCGTGGCGAAGGTGTAGAGCATCGTCGCGAGCCCGGCTTTGGTGGAGTCCAAAGCCCAGGACACCGCGACCAGCGAGGCACCTGCAGCCACCGCGGTGCCCGCGGAGTACACGTGAATCCAGCCGCGGAAACGCGGCTTGGTCAGTACCCGCGCAACGCCCTCGGCGATGTGATGGGCAGCGTTTGACGGTGCGGCTCCGTCGGATTCGGCCGGTGCGCTGCTAAGCGTGCTGGTCTGGCTGCTCATTGCTGACTGATGCCTCCGGGATGCAACGAGGTGGGTGAGAGCGAGTTCTAGTGCCCAAGATTAGCGGGGATGGCTGAGAGCAAGCTGTTGGACATGGCGTGATATTGCCCAAATTCGGACGGCGAAACCGGACGTAGATCACAGTAGGGTGGATGTTCGTGGAGATAGTCCCGCCGCGACTCAAAGAACCGTTGTATCGGCTCTACGAGCTGCGGCTGCGGCAGGGCTTGGCCGCCTCCAAGTCCGAACTCCCGCGCCACATCGCGGTGTTGTGCGACGGCAATCGGCGCTGGGCGCGCAGCGCGGGATACGACGATGTCAGCTTCGGCTACCGCATGGGAGCGGCCAAGATCGCCGAAATGCTGCGCTGGTGCCACGAAGCCGGCATCGAAATGACGACGGTCTACTTGCTTTCCACCGAAAACCTGCAACGCGATCCCGACGAGTTGTCCGCACTGATCGAGATCATCACCGACGTCGTGGAGGAGATCTGCGCGCCGGCCAACCGGTGGAGCGTGCGGACGGTCGGCGACCTGGAACTGCTGGGTGAGGAACCCGCGCGCCGGTTGCGGGGCGCGGTGGACTCCACGCCACAGAATGCGCCGTTTCACGTCAATGTCGCGGTCGGTTACGGCGGCCGCCAGGAGATCGTCGGGGCGGTGCGCGCGCTGTTGGGCAAGGCGTTGGCCGATGGCGCCACGGCCGAGGAACTCATCGACGCGGTCACCGTCGACGGCATCTCGGAGAACCTCTACACCTCCGGCCAGCCCGACCCCGACCTGGTGATCCGCACGTCCGGGGAGCAACGGCTGTCGGGCTTCCTGCTGTGGCAGAGCGCGTACTCGGAGATGTGGTTCACCGAGGCGCACTGGCCGGCGTTTCGCCATGTCGACTTCTTGCGGGCGCTGCGCGACTACAGCATGCGGCATCGCCGATACGGGAAGTGACTGATGGCTGTGCTGTCGGCGGTGGTGTTCACGCTGAGCGGTTGGCTCGGGCTCTATCTGCTGGCCCGCGACCCGCGCAAGCCGGTGCTGGTCCTGGCGGCGATCGGGTTGTCGGGCTTTGCGCTCGTGGTCGCGCTAGACGCGGTGCGCACCGTCAGCGCGGTGCACGCCCAGCTGCTCAGCGAGCTGGAGATCTACCTCGTCACCATCCCTAGCGTGGCGTGGTTCGCCGTGCTCGTCGAGCTGTCCCGGCCGTGTGACAGCGCGCGGGCGCGCACCCATCAGCTGGCATTCGTCGGCGGTGTCGCGGCGTTAACCCTGTGCGGTGCCTGGCTGGCCGGCAGTGTCGACGGACCGCTGCGCGCCGGCCACCTGGTGATGTTCGCGGTCATCTCCGTTTCGACGCTGGCCGCGATGGTGGCCGCGTTGCTGCGGCCCGCGCAGCCCCGGCCGGTCGCCGGCGTGGTCGTTGTCGCCACGCTGTTCTTCGCGCTGGGCAATGCGATCTTGATCATCCCGCTGGGTCTGGTGCCCAGCTGGCTCGCGTTGGCGTCGACCGGCGTCGACGTGCTGCTGCTCGGGGTGGCCGTGGCCCTGTGGGACGCGTTCGACGAGGGCCAGGCCTTGCGCGCCGACATGCTGCGCTCGTTCGCCGGATCCGCGGCGGTCGCCTTGCTCTTCGGTGGCCAGGCGCTGGTCGGTCTGGCGGTCACCCGCGACGAGCCGGCCGCCCAGACCGCCCTGACGGTGCTGCTGTTCACCAGCCTGGCCGTCGCGATCGCGGTGCAGGTGCTGGCCGACCCGCTGGCCGGAATCCTGGACCGGTTGGCATTCTCTCGCTCACCCACACTGCGCGCTGACCGCGCCGCGCTGCGCCACACCGGAGCGGCCCTGCCATTGCGGTCGGTCAACCCCCTCGAAGACGTCGACGAGGAAGATTTCGTGCGGCTCACCCGCCGGGCGCTGGGCCACTACGGCGACCTCACCAAGCTGGTGGCCAGCCCGCTGACCGCGCTGCCCGTCATCGACGAGCGGCTGGCGGCGCGGGGCGCGCCCGATCACCCGCTGGAGCGGGCCAACGAACTCAAAGCCGTGCTCGCCGACGGCATCGCCCGCCTCAAACCGCGCGACTGCGGCGACTTCGGAACCACCGAGCAATGGCGCTACTACAACTCGCTCTATTTCCCCTACGTCGTCGGGGTGCGGGCATACGCGCAGAACGCCACCGCGGCCGGCCTGGACCCGACCGCCCGCCAAGCCTGGCAGTGGTTGGTCACCGAGGTGCCGCAGCGCTCCCTGCACAACTGGCAGAACGCCGCCGCTCGGCTGATCGCCGCCGATCTGCGTGGCCGGGTCAGCGTCCCCAGTGACTAAGCTGACCACCCTATGTCTGCCAAGCTGCCGCCCGCCAGAGTCGCGCGGGCCATAGAGACCGCTCGCCATCACCTGGCACAGCTGCACCGGCGGCTGGTCCCGCCGCCGGTTGCCATGATGGAAATGGTCGTCGACATGTGGGCCGCCCAAGCCATCGTCGCGGCCGCGGATCTGGGCATCGCCGACGCACTCGCCGACGGGCCGTGCCGGCCGACAAGCTCGCCGCCGCGGTCAACGCCGACGCCGACGCGCTGCGTCGCCTGCTGCGGGCGCTGATCAGCCGGGGCATCTTCCGGCAACGCCGAGACGGCCGCTACGAGCTCACGCCGCTTGCCGACACCCTGCGCCGAGACGCCGAAGTCTCGATCGCGGGCTGGGCCCGCTGGCTGGGTGCGCCGCAGCACCGCGAGCACTGGAGCCACCTGGCCGACGCGATCCGTACCGGCCGGTCCGTCATCCCCCAACTGCGGGGCAAACCGATGTTTGACTACCTGGCATCCGAGCCCCAACTCGGCGAAATCTTCGACCAGGCCATGACTGGCGGCTCGGCACTCACGATCGGCCCCGTCATCGCTGCCTACGACTTCAGCCCCTACGCCACCATCGTGGACGTGGGCGGTGGCCAAGGCCGGTTGCTGGGCGCGATCCTGGCCGCCACCCCTGGCGCGAAGGGCATCTTGTTCGACCAACCTCAGGTGGTGGCCGGCGCGCCGGCGATTCTCGCCGAGCACGGGGTGCGGGACCGCGTCGAGATCGCCGAGGGTTCGTTCTTCGACTCCGTCCCGGCCGGCGGTGACGCCTATGTGTTGAAGAGCGTGATTCACGACTGGCCCGACGACGACGCGGTGCGCATCCTGACCAACGTGCGTCAGGCGGCCACGCCCGGCAGCCGCGTGCTGCTCGTCGAATTCGTGATGCCCACCCACGACCGCGAATTCGTGGGCAACTGGCTGGATTTGGAGATGCTGCTCGCGCTCGACGCGCGTGAGCGCACGGCCGAGGAGTTCGGCGAACTCTTCCGGCGCGCGGGCTTCGAGTTGACCCGGGTGATCGGAACGGCGTCACCGTTCAGCGTGATCGAGGCCAAGGCGGTCTAGGCTCGGCTCGCTCGCGGGAATAGCGCGCTGAACCCGCTGGTCATTGTTCTCGTGGCAGTAACTGGCAGTGCCACGCGTCGATCTGGCAGTGCTTCGACGGCACGCTCAAACCTGATCGACAACCGCCATCGTGAGGAGCAAGACATGACCGCTATCCCCGGCACAGCAACCCGACCGCTCTACGACTCGACGGACTCACTGTTGCGTTTGGCCATGCGCGCCGACGCCACCCTGACCGGTCTCATGGGTCTGATCGTCGCCGTCGCGGCCGACCCCATCTCGTCGCTGACCGGCCTGACCTCCGCCCAGGAGTACAGCATGGGCGCCTTCTTCGTCCTCTACGGCTTGGTGGTGTTCGGCCTGGCCGCGCTGCCGAACCTGCGCCGGGTCGGCATCGGCGTCGTGGTGGCCAACATCGTCTACACGGTGGCTGCCGTCGTCGCGGCCGAGTTGGTCCCGATGACGGCCACCGGCATCGCCGCCACACTGGCCAGTGGCGTGTACACCGCGGTGTTCGCCGGCCTGCAATACCTGGGAGTGCGCCGCCTGGAGGCGTGACTCCTTTCCCGCCGGTGCGGGGCGCCGCCGCTGCCTAGCGGTGTGCTGCCCCGCATTGGCCTGTGGCGGAGCGGGTCGTGCCGGACTACAACTTGCGCAGGCGTAACCGGTTGATCGAATGGTCGGAGTCCTTGCGTAGCACCAGGGTGGCGCGGGGCCGGGTGGGCAGGATGTTCTCGACCAGGTTGGGCCGGTTGATGGACCGCCAGATCTCGCGGGCGGCGGCGACGGCCTTGGAGTCGGTCAGGGCCGAATAGTGATGGAAGTGCGATTCAGGGTCGGCGAAGGCCGTCGAGCGCATGGCCAGAAACCTCGACACATACCACTGCTCGATGTCCTCGATGCGCGCATCGACGTACAGCGAGAAGTCGAACAAGTCCGACACCATCAGGGTGGGGCCGGTCTGCAACACGTTGAGGCCCTCCAAGATCAGGATGTCGGGGTGGCGGACCACATGCTTGGCGCCGGGAATGATGTCGTAATGCAGGTGGGAGTACACCGGCGCGCAGGCGTACTCCGAACCGGATTTCACCGAGGTGACGAACCGCAACAGCGCCCTGCGGTTGTAGCTTTCCGGAAAACCCTTGCGGTGCATCAGGTTTCGCCGATCCAGTTCGGCGTTCGGATACAGGAAACCGTCGGTGGTGACCAGGTCGACCCGGGGATGGTGATCCCAGCGGGCCAACAATGCCTGCAACACGCGGGCGGTGGTCGATTTGCCGACGGCCACGCTGCCGGCCACGCCGATGATGAACGGCACCGGCCGGTCGGGGTTTTGTTGCGGCTCGCCGAGGAATTCGGCGGTGGCGGCGAACAAGCCCTGCCGGGCGGCGACCTGCAGATGGATGAGCCGGGCCAACGGCAGATAGACCTCTTCGACCTCCAGCAGGTCGATCTGCTCGCCCAGACCGCGCAGTCCGACCAGTTCCTCTTCGGTGAGGGCCAGTGGGGTCGACATGCGCAGCGCGCGCCACTGCTTTCGGTCGAACTCGACGTACGGGCTCGGCTCGCTAAGCCGGGGCATGGTGCTCAGTCTTGCAGCAATACCCCGGCGCCTGACGGTGGGGCCAACCAAAACCCCGATCCGGCCCGTCGCGGTCGGCGCGGTGCCCGACCGCGAGATCGATAAACTGGCCCTCGTGACTGCCGCACCCCACGCCCGCGCCTCTGCCACCACGGACTCGGTCATGTCGGCCCCGCTCGCCGAGGTCGACCCCGATATCGCCGAACTACTGGCCAAGGAACTGGGCCGCCAGCGCGACACCCTCGAGATGATCGCGTCGGAGAACTTCGTGCCCCGCTCGGTGCTGCAGGCCCAAGGCAGCGTGCTGACCAACAAATACGCCGAGGGGCTTCCCGGCCGGCGCTACTACGGCGGCTGCGAGTACGTCGACGTGGTGGAGAACATCGCCCGGGACCGCGCCAAGGCGTTGTTCGGCGCCGACTTCGCCAACGTGCAGCCGCATTCGGGCGCGCAAGCCAACGCCGCGGTGCTGCACGCACTGATGTCGCCGGGGGAGCGGCTGCTGGGCCTGGACCTGGCCAACGGCGGTCACCTGACCCACGGCATGCGACTGAACTTCTCCGGCAAGTTGTATGAAACCGGCTTCTACGGCGTCGACCCCACGACTCATTTGGTCGACATGGACGCGGTACGGGCCCAGGCGCTTGAATTCCGCCCCAAGGTCATCATCGCCGGCTGGTCGGCCTACCCGCGCATCCTGGACTTCGCGGCCTTCCGGTCCATTGCCGACGAGGTGGACGCCAAGTTGTGGGTGGACATGGCCCACTTCGCCGGATTGGTCGCCGCCGGACTGCACCCCTCGCCCGTCCCGCACGCCGACGTCGTCTCCACCACCATCCACAAGACCCTCGGCGGCGGCCGGTCCGGGATGATCCTGGGCAAACAGGAATACGCCAAGTCGATCAACTCCGCGGTGTTCCCCGGTCAACAGGGCGGTCCGCTGATGCACATCATCGCGGGCAAGGCCGTCGCGCTGAAGATCGCCGCCACACCGGAATTCGCCGATCGTCAGGAGCGCACCCTGTCCGGCGCGCGGATCATCGCCGACCGACTGCTGGCCGACGACGTCGCCCAGGCCGGGGTGTCGGTGGTCAGCGGCGGCACCGACGTCCACCTGGTGCTGGTCGATCTGCGCAACTCCCCGCTCGACGGTCAGGCCGCCGAGGACCTGCTGCACGAGGTGGGCATCACCGTCAACCGCAACGCCGTGCCCAACGACCCGCGGCCGCCGATGGTCACCTCCGGCTTGCGGATCGGGACACCGGCCCTGGCCACCCGCGGCTTCGGCGACGCGGAGTTCAGCGAGGTTGCCGACGTCATCGCCACCGCGCTGGCCGCCGGCCAGTCCGCGGACACCGCCGGTCTGCGGGCGCGGGTGACCCGGCTGGCCAGGGAGTTTCCGCTTTACGAGGGCCTCGAGGACTGGAGCCTCGTCGGCCGCTGATTTCGGGTCGGGGCGCTCCCGCGCGCCGATTTCATTGCATCTGTGTATGCGGGTTACAGTTACTTCATGGCACAGAAACCTGTACCTAACGCATTAATTCTCGAACTCGAGCCCGTGGTGGAGCAGAACTGGACTCGCCACCTCGCCACCGAGGACCTCTGGTTCGCCCACGACTACGTTCCGTTCGACCGCGGTGAGAACTTCGCCTTCCTCGGCGGACGCGACTGGGACCCGTCGCAGGCGACGCTGCCCAGAGTCATCACCGATGCGTGCGAGATCCTGTTGATCCTCAAGGACAACCTCGCCGGCCACCACCGGGAACTCGTCGAGCACTTCATTCTCGAGGAATTCTGGGGCCGCTGGCTGGGCCGGTGGACCGCCGAGGAGCACCTGCACGCCATCGCCCTGCGCGAGTACTTGGTGGTGACCCGCGAGGTCGACCCGGTGGCCAACGAACAGGTCCGCGTCGAGCACGTGATCAAGGGCTACCGCGCCGACACCTACTCGCAGGTCGAGACCCTGGTCTACATGGCCCTCTACGAGCGCTCGATGGCGGTGTTCTGCCAGAACCTGGCCGCTCAGATCGAGGAGCCGATCCTGGCCGGGCTGGTCGACCGGATCGCGCGAGACGAGGCCCGCCACGAGTTGTTCTTCGCCAACCTGGTCGCGCACTGCCTGGAGTACACGCGCGAGGAGACCATCGCCGCGATCGCCGCTCGTGCCGCCGACCTCGAGGTCGTCGGCGCCGACATCGACGCCTATGCCGACAAGGTGCAGAACATGGCGGTCGCCGGGATCTTCGGCCCGCAGCAGCTGCAGCAGGTGATCGCCGATCGGATCGCCGACTGGGGTGTGGCCGACGAGCCGCAGCTCAAGCAATTCGTTAGGAGCTAACCGGCTCGGCGCGCCTGCGCTGCGCGGGTGTCGGCAGCGGAGTAGCGTCGCAGTCGATGGCCAGCGACATGCTCAGCCAGGGCGGCACCTTCCGTCACACCAACGGCAGGACCGGCCCCGGTCCTGGTGCTGCATCTCCCGCCGACATGCTCGTGTGGGTCCGCCCGAGCGCCGTTAGCTCGAGGAGCGCCCCTTGACCGATCTCCGGACGTACGTGCTCGACACCTCTGTGCTGCTGTCCGACCCCTGGGCCTGCAGCCGATTCGCCGAGCATGAAGTGGTGGTGCCGCTGGTGGTGATCAGCGAACTGGAAGCCAAACGCCACCACCACGAACTGGGCTGGTTTGCCCGTCAGGCGCTGCGGTTGTTCGACGACCTCCGACTGGAGCACGGGCGATTGGACCAGCCTATTCCGGTTGGTACGCAAGGCGGTTCGCTGCATGTCGAGCTCAACCACACCGACCCGTCGGTGCTGCCCGCCGGTTTCCGGACCGACAGCAACGACTCGCGGATCCTCAGCTGCGCGGCCAACCTGGCCGCCGAGGGCAAACGAGTCACGTTGGTCAGCAAGGACATTCCGCTGCGCGTCAAGGCCGCGGCGGTGGGATTGGCCGCCGACGAGTACCACGCGCAGGACGTGGTCGCCTCGGGCTGGTCGGGGATGCAGGAAATCGAGACGGCCGCCGAGGACATCGACGCCCTGTACGCCGAGGGCGAGATCGACCTGGCCGAAGCGCGGGATCTGCCGTGTCACACCGGGATTCGGTTGCTGGGCGGCAGCTCGCACGCACTGGGCCGGGTGAACGCGCAGAAGCGGGTGCAACTGGTACGCGGCGACCGGGAGGTGTTCGGGCTGCGCGGCCGCTCGGCCGAACAGCGCGTCGCCCTGGACCTGTTGCTCGATGAATCGGTGGGCATTGTCTCCCTGGGCGGCAAAGCCGGCACCGGTAAGTCCGCGCTGGCCCTGTGCGCCGGGCTGGAAGCGGTGCTAGAGCGCCGCACCCAGCGCAAGGTGGTGGTGTTCCGGCCGCTGTATGCCGTCGGCGGCCAGGAACTGGGCTACCTGCCCGGCAGCGAGAGCGACAAGATGGGGCCATGGGCCCAGGCGGTGTTCGACACGCTCGAGGGCCTGGCCAGCCCCGCGGTCCTGGACGAGGTGCTGTCCCGGGGCATGCTCGAGGTGCTGCCCTTGACGCACATCCGGGGCCGTTCGCTGCACGACTCGTTCGTCATCGTCGACGAGGCGCAGTCGCTGGAACGCAACGTGCTGCTCACCGTCCTGTCCCGGCTGGGCACCGGCTCACGGGTGGTGCTGACCCACGACATCGCCCAGCGCGACAACCTGCGCGTCGGACGGCACGACGGCGTGGCCGCGGTGATCGAAAAGCTCAAGGGCCACCCCCTGTTCGCGCACATCACCTTGCTGCGTAGCGAACGTTCACCGATCGCCGCGCTGGTCACCGAGATGCTGGAAGAAATCACCGGACCCCACTGAGAGCACCGGGCAACCGCCCGAGGGTGTGACAGTGGCGTCGCGTGAGCGTCCTGGGTGGGATGTTCGGGCACACCCCGCCCAGGACGCCCACTCGAGTCCCGGAGGACACGCTCACCACAGGTAAACTTCGTGGGTGCCGAAACGACCCGACAACCAAGCGTGGCGCTACTGGCGCACGGTGTTCGGCGTCGTCGCGGCCGCCGCGGTGCTGGTGATCGGCGGGCTGACCGGACACGTCACCCGCGCCGACAACCTCGACTGTTCGATGGTCAAGTGCGTCGCGCTGACCTTCGACGACGGACCAGGGCCGTTCACCGACCGGTTGCTGCAAGTCCTCAAAGACAACGACGCCAAAGCGACGTTCTTTCTCATCGGCAACAAGGTGGCGGCCAACCCCGCGGGAGCCAAGCGAATCGCCGAGGCGGGCATGGAGATCGGCAGCCACACCTGGGAACACCCGAACATGACCACGATCCCGCCGCAGGACATCGCCGGTCAGTTCTCGCGCGCGAACGACGCGATCACCGCGGCCACCGGCCAGACGCCCAAGCTGTACCGCCCGGCCGGCGGCCTGTCCAACGACGCCGTGCACCAGACCGCCGCGAAATTCGGCCAGGCCGAAATACTTTGGGACGTCATCCCTTTCGACTGGGCCAACGACTCCAACACCGCGGCTACCCGCCAGGTGCTGATGGCGCAGATCAAGCCCGGCTCGGTGGTGTTGTTCCACGACACCTACAGCAGCACCGTCGATTTGGTCTACCAGTTCATTCCCGTCCTGAAAGCCAACGGCTACCGCTTGGTGACGGTCACCGAACTGCTCGGCCAACGCGCACCGGGCAGCAGCTACGGCAGCCGGGAAAACGGTCCGCCGGTCAACCAACTGCACGATATTGCGCCCAGCGACATCCCCCGCCTGCCGAATACCCCGTCGCCCAAGCCGATGCCGAATTTCCCCATCACCGACATTCCCGGGCAAAACTCGGGTGGACCGAATAACGGCGCCTGAGTCAGCCGTTACCTTGTTAGCGTGAGCAAGGCAGGCCGGTCTGGTGGCGAGCAGCCCAAATCGGCCGTCAAGTTGTCGGTTCAGTACGGGGTCGACCTGGCAGTCGGCTACCTGCTCGCCGTGATCGAGGCCTCCGCCATCCTCATTCCGCTGCGGGGTCAAACCTCCGCGGCGGCCAACGTCGACTTCGCCGAGAAGAACACCACCTTATTGGTGGTACTGGTGCTGCTGGGAACGCTGTTCGTGGCGGTGGCCGGAGCGCTGAGCCTGGCTCCGACGCTGCGCTGGTACGTCGCCGGACAAGAACCGACCGTCGAACAACGCGACGGCGCAATGAAATTGGCCGGCCGCCAATCGATGATCCTGTCCGGCTCCTGGGCGATCTGCGGGTTGACACTGCTGCTGTTCAACATCTCCAGCGGCGCGACGCTGCTGGTGCCGGTTGCGCTGGGTGTGGTGCTCGGCGGCGCCGCCGCCGCGGGTACCGGCTTACTCCTCGCCCAGCGCACGCTGCGGCCGATCATGACCGTTGCCACCCGTGGTTGTGAGCCGCGCCTGGCGGTGCCGGGGGTGTTCGCGCGATTAGTGCTGATGTGGTTTCTGTGCAGCGCGCTGCCCATCGGTGTGATCGTGATTTTCGTCGTGCTGCGTTCCTACGGTTGGATTTTCGACAAGTCGACCTCGCTGGATGTGCCGGTGCTGGTGGTGTCCATGGCTGCGCTGGTGTTGGGTCTGCCGATGATGATCCTGACGTCACGGTCCATCTCCGATCCGGTCGGCGACGTCGCGGACGCGATGGCCGAGGTGGAGCACGGTGACATCGGCACCTATGTCGGCGTCTACGAGCGGTCCCAAATAGGCCGCCTGCAAACGGGATTCAACCGAATGGTCGCCGGGCTGGTGGAACGCGACCGGTTGCGAGACCTGTTCGGGCGCCACGTCGGCATCGACGTAGCTCGCCGTGCCGTCGAAGAGGGCGCCACCCTGTCCGGTGACGTGGTGGAGGCGGCCGTCTTGTTCATCGATCTGGTCGGGTCCAGCCAGCTGGCCGAAAGCCGCCCGCCGCAAGAGGTCGCCGACGTGCTCAACGATTTCTTCTGCACCGTCGTCGAGACCGTGGACGAGTACCAGGGCCTGATCAACAAGTTCGAAGGTGACGCCGCACTGGTCGTCTTCGGTGCGCCGCTGCGCTCCGACCAACCGGCGTCGGCGGCGCTGGCCACCGCGCGGGCGTTGCGAACGAAGCTCAGCCGCCTTCCGGTGGTGGACTTCGGGATCGGGGTTTCGGCGGGCCGCGTCTTCGCCGGCAACATCGGAGCTGAGAACCGTTACGAATACACGGTGATCGGCAACGCGGTCAACGAGGCAGCCCGCCTGGCTGACCTCGCCAAAACCTCCGAGCAACGCATCCTGTGCTCGGCCGCGGCCATCGACCGCGCTGACGACGCCGAACAGCAGCGCTGGGCCGAGTGCTACGCCACGGTGCTGCGCGGGCGATCAGAGCCGACGCACGTCTTGGCGCCGGCCGCCGTCGACTAGCCCTACTTGGCCACCTTCAGCCCCGCGATCACCTGATTGACGATGCCCTGCGACGCCGCATCGCCGATGGGTGAAGCGCCGATAAACACGGTAACCGGCTTGGTCGCGACCGCGATGATGGTGACCGAGTCGCCCTTGACGCCGCGCCCGGTGTCACCGATGGAGATGTCGGCATCCACCCGCGAGGCCTTGACTCCGTCCACCGTCAGCGACGACGTCTTCGAGGGCCCCAGGCTGGGCTGGGACTGGATGTAGCCGGGACCGTTGGCCACACACTGCATCAACTTGGCCGCTTGGGCGCCCACATCCATGCTGGAAACGAAATTCGTCTCGGCCACCTCGACCTGCATCATCCACTGATTGGCGCCGGGCACCTCCGCGCCCAGCCCCACCGCACCGATCAGGTTGGGATTCTGGTCATCGGAGAACGGGGCCCAACCCGGTGCAGCGCTGGCCGGGAACGACAGCTTGCCCGCGGTGATGGTGGTGCCGGTGGGCTTGTCACCGCCGGACACATTGGGTGTGCAGTCGCTGGCGGTCTGCTGCGTGCCGCCCGGCTCCGACGTCGGCGCGCTCGTGGTCTCCGAGGGACCGGCGTTGTTCGAGTTGTTGCCGCCGCTCAACGCGATCGCCAGCACGATCACCAACGCGATCACACCGACAACTGCGATGCCGGCCACGATCAGCCAGGGCGTCTTGTTACTCGGTGGCTTGGGCGGTTGCCCGGGCGGATACAGCCCGCTCGGCCACCCCGGCGGAGGCTGCTGGCCGGGTTGGCCGTACTGCTGGGGCGGATAGCCGCCGGCGGCATAAGGGTCCATGCCGCCTTGCGGATTCGGGTATTGGCCGCCCGGCGGGTACTGGTAAGGGCCGCTTGGCGGTTGACCGCCCCAATAGGGTTGCTGCCCATAGGGATTGCTTCCGTAGGGATCCTGACCGTACGGGCCGCCGGGGGGAACCGTCATTGCTGAACTACCCTCGCTTCTGGCTTAGTCTTGAGCCACTCGTGCCATGGCCAGTACGTCGAGGCGTTTGTCCAACTCCTCGATCGACAGCTTCTCGCCGATCAGCCCGCGATCGATCACGGCCTGACGAATGGTCTTGCGTTCCTTGAGGGCCTGCTTGGCCACCGCGGCGGCCTCCTCATAACCGATCGCGGAGTTCAGTGGCGTCACGATCGACGGGGACGACTCGGCCAGTTCGCGCAACCGGTCCACATTGGCCACCAGCCCGACGATGCAGCGCTCGGCAAACAGCCGGGACACGTTGGTCAGCAGCTTGAACGACTCCAAGACGTTGCGCGCCATCATCGGGATGTAGACGTTGAGCTCGAAGGCACCGCTGGCGCCGCCCCACGCGACCGCGGCGTCATTGCCGATCACCTGGGCAGCCACCTGCGTAACCGCTTCGGGCAGAACGGGGTTGACCTTGCCGGGCATGATCGAGCTACCCGGCTGCAGGTCCGGCAGCTGAATTTCGGCCAGGCCGGTCAGCGGCCCGGAACCCATCCAGCGGACGTCGTTGGCGATCTTGGTCAGCGACACCGCGACAGTGCGCAACGCGCCGGATGCCTCGACCAGCCCGTCGCGGGCCGCCTGGGCTTCGAAAGAGTTTGCCGCCGTGCGCAGTTCGGACAAGCCGGTCTTGTCGACCAGCACCGAGACCACTTTGACGCCGAAATTCTCCGGAGCGTTGAGTCCGGTGCCCACCGCGGTGCCGCCGATGGCGAGCTCACCCAGCCGGGGCAGGGTGGCGCGCACCCGCTCGATGCCGGCCTCCACCTGACGGGCGTAGCCGCTGAACTCCTGACCCAGGGTCACCGGTACCGCATCCATCAGGTGGGTGCGGCCCGACTTCACTACCGTCTGCCACTCCAGCGCCTTGCCCGACAGCGCCTCGTGCAGCTGCTGCAGAGCCGGAATGAGGTGCACCACAGCGGCTTCGGTGGCCGCGATGTGCGTGGCGGTGGGGAACGTGTCGTTGGACGACTGCGACATGTTGACGTCGTCGTTGGGGTGCACCTGCACGCCGTTGCGGGCGGCGATGGAGGCGATCACCTCGTTGGTGTTCATGTTCGAGCTGGTGCCCGAGCCGGTCTGGAACACGTCGATGGGGAACTGGTCGTCGTGTTGCCCGTCGGCGATTTCAGCCGCGGCGGCAATGATCGCGTCGGCCTTCTGCGGGTCCAGCAACCCGAGGTCCTTGTTGACTTGCGCGCACGCGCCTTTCAGCAGGCCCAGCGCCCGGATCTGGGTCCGCTCCAGGCCCCGGCCAGAGATCGGGAAGTTCTCCACCGCGCGCTGAGTTTGGGCGCGCCACAACGCTTTTGCCGGCACCCGGACCTCGCCCATGGTGTCGTGCTCGATGCGGTATTCGGTGTCGTTCTCGCCGGCGTCAACGGCCATCGGTGAGTTTCCTTGCTATGCGTGGTTGTCAGGGCAGGGGATAGGCGGCAGTGCTGTCGCCGGTGAAGTCGATGGCGGAGTATTCGGTGAGCTTGGACAGCCGGTGGTAGGCCTCGATCATCCGCACGGTGCCCGACTTGGAACGCATGACGATCGATTGGGTGGTGCAGCCGCCAGGTTGGTAGCGCACCCCTTTGAGCAGGTCGCCGTCGGTCACTCCGGTTGCGCAGAAAAAGACGTTGTCACCGGACACCAGGTCCTCGGTGGTCAAGATCTGGTCGAGGTCGTAGCCGGCGTCGAGGGCCTTGCGGCGCTCAGCGTCGTCCTTGGGTGCCAGCTGCGCCTGAATCGCCCCGCCCATGCATCGGATCGCCGCGGCGGCGATGATCCCCTCCGGGGTGCCGCCGATGCCGGCCAGCATGTCGGTGCCGGACTGCGGTCGGCACGCCGAGATGGCACCGGCGACGTCGCCGTCGGTGATCAGCCGGATCCTGGCCCCGGTCGCGCGGACGTCCTCGATCAGCTGCGCGTGCCGCGGCCGGTCCAAGATGCAGACGGTCATGTCGCGCAGCGACAGTCCCTTGACTTTGGCGACTGCCCGCACGTTTTCCCCGATCGGCGCGGTGATGTCCAAGACGTGTGCGGCCTCAGGGCCGACGGCGATCTTGTTCATGTAGAACACCGCCGACGGGTCGAACATGGCGCCGCGATCGGCCACCGCGAGCACCGAGATGGCGTTCGGCATGCCCTTGCTCATCAACGTGGTGCCGTCGATCGGGTCGACGGCGAAGTCGCAATCCGGCCCGTCGCCGTTGCCGACCTCCTCGCCGTTGTAGAGCATCGGTGCTTCGTCTTTTTCACCTTCACCGATGACCACGACGCCGCGCATCGACACCGAGTTGACCAGCTCGCGGATTGCGTCGACCGCCGCGCCGTCGCCACCCTCCTTGTCGCCGCGGCCGACCCAGCGGCCCGCGGCCATGGCACCGGCTTCGGTGACTCGCACCAGTTCCAAGGCCAGGTTGCGGTCGGGGGCTTCCTTCCGGGGTGGCCGACCCTCTGCACTCATGGTGGCGATTCTCCCAGAAGCGAAACCCTCGACTGGAGCTGGGATACTTGGGGAGTGACCGCAGAGCCGCAGCCGACGCCCAAGCCGGCCAAACCACGGTTGCTGCAGGACGGTCGCGACATGTTCTGGTCGCTGGGTCCGCTGGTGATCGGTTGCATACTGCTCGCCGGGCTGGTCGGGATGTGCTCGTTCCAGCCGGGCGGCACCAACAAAGGGACCATCCCGTCTTATGACGCGGCGACGGCGTTGCGCGCCGACGCGGCGTCGTTCGGGTTCCCGATCCGGTTGCCGCAGTTGCCCGCCGACTGGAAACCGAACTCCGGCAGCCGCGGCAACATCGAAAACGGTCGTACCGACAGCGCCGCCGGTCAGCGGCTCAACGCGGTCACCTCGGTGGTGGGCTACATCAGCCCGTCCGGCAAATATCTGAGCCTGACCCAGAGCAATGCGGACGAGGACAAATTGGTCGGCTCCATCCACTCCGGCATGTATCCCAGCGGAACCGTCGACGCGTCGGGCACCAACTGGGTGGTCTACGAAGGCTCCGACGACAAGGGCGCGCTCGAACCGGTATGGACCACCCGGCTGGCCAGCCCCGCTGGCCCCACCCAGATTGCGATCACCGGCGCCGGCAGCACCGAACAGTTTCGTACGCTAGCGGCGGCGACCCAATCGCAGCCGCCGTTACCGAGCCGATAGAAGGAACGCAGCGTGAGCGGACCCGAAGCAGACCTGACCGGTTGGACCGCAACACCCTTTTCCGCGGCCGGCTTCACCCACGACGTCTACCGCAAGGGGTCGGGTCCCGGGGTGGTGTTGATCCCCGAGATGCCCGGCATCCACCCGGGCGTGCTGGGTCTGGGCAACCACCTGGTCGACAACGGATTCACCGTGGCCATCCCGTCGCTGTTCGGCGAACCCGGCCGGCCCATCTCAGTGGGCTACGCGGTCGCCGAAATCACCCGGGGTTGCGTGGCCCGGGAATTCGCGGCGCTGGCCACCGACAAGCAGCGACCGGTCGCTGCCTACCTGCGTGCGCTGGCGCGCGACCTCAACGCCGCCACGCCCGGCAAGGGCGTCGGCGTCATCGGTCAATGTTTCACCGGCGGCTTCGCGCTGGCGGCCGCCGTCGACGACAGCGTGCTGGCTCCGGTGCTCAGCCAGCCATCGGTTCCCTTCCCCTTCACTCCCGCGCAGCGCCGGGACCCGGGCATGAGCGAAGTGGAACTCAACGTCGTCGTCGACCGGTGCGCCAACGACGGGTTGTGCGCCCTCGGATTGCGGTTCAGCGCGGACAAGATGGCTCCGGCCGAACGGTTCGCCACGCTCAAGCGGCGGCTCGGGGATGCGTTCGAGGTCATCGAGATCGACTCCAGCCCCGGCAATGAGCACGGCTTCGGACGGATGGCGCACTCGGTGCTCACCGACGAGGTACGCGAGGTCGACGGCCAGCCCGCCTATGAAGCCCGAAAGCGCGTCGTCGAATTCCTCACCGAGCGGCTGACTGCTTCTCCTTAGCGCTTTTCTTCAAGCGCGAGAGCCAGTTTCGGCGCACGGGCTGATCCTCGACCGGTTTGAGCTCGACGCCTTTGTACACCGCCAGGTAGACGTCCAGCGTGGTGACGATGAGGATCATCAGCACCGGACCGATGATGATGCCCCAGGGGCCGAACATGCTGATGCCGGCGAACACCGACAGCAGCATCAAAGCCGAGTTCAGCCGTGCATCACGCGGCACCAAGACGGGCCGTAGGAAGTTGTCGATATTGGTTACGACCACCAGATGCCACGCCACGACGAAGATGCCGCCGGCGACATTGCCGAAGAAGATCATCCCGACGCCGAACGGAATGGTCACGATCCCGCCGCCTAGCGGAATGATCGACAGGGCGGTCAGCACGATGGCGAAGATGAAGAAGCCGTGATGGAAACCGGCGACGTAGATCGACGCGGCGCCCGCCACACCTTGGCAGAACGCGATGACGAACTGGCCGTTCACGGTGCCGCGCACCATCGAACCCATCTTGCGCAGATACAAGTCGGTGACTTCCTCACCGAGCGGGTTCAGCTGACCCAGCAGTGTGCGCAGCTTGTCGCGGTTGGTCAGCAGGGCGACGAAAACGTAGAAGAAGATGATCGCCGAGGTGATGACGCCGGCGAGACTGCCCGCGGTGTGCTGCAGCACGCCCAGCAGCCAGTGACCGACGGTCTGCGCCGCGGTGACCAACGCCCTGCGCAGGGTGTCGGCGGTGACCGTGACGTGCACAAACGGCACCCGCGCCAGCAGGTCGTTGACCAGGTGCAACGCCTTGTCGCCGATACCGTTGGGGCCGGTGGACTTGACCCATCCGGCGACGGAATCGACCATTCGGGCGATCTGCACGATTGCCAGCGCAATAACCAGGCCGACCGGGATGATGACGATGGTCAGCGCCGACAACACCGTGCATGCGGCCGACCAGCCGGTGTTGAGGCGCTTGTTGAACCAGTTGAACAGCGGCGTGAACAGATACGCCCCGACCGCGGCCACCACGATGAGGACGAAGTAGTCGCGCAGGAAGTAAGCGCCGAACACCACGGCGACGAGGGTGAAGACCGCCAGCGCGCGTTTTTGGGTGAGCGTGAATTCGGTGTTCATGCGCTCCGTAACCTTAGCTGGTGGGGGGTGCCCGTGGGTTCATGCGCGAGCGGGGCAGTGCCGCCCGCTCGGCAGGAGGAAAAGCTATGACTGTGGTCGACACGACCTACGGACCCGTCCGGGGTTGCCAGGACGGCCCGGTGAAGGTCTGGAAAGGCATTCGGTTCGCCGCGCCACCGGTGGGTGATTTGAGGTTTCGGGCTCCCGAGCCGCCCGGGCGGTCCGCGGAGGTCGCCGATGCCACCGCGTTCGGGCCGGCCTGCCCGCAAGTCGTCATGCCCAGGATGCCGCTCGAACTGGGCGCCCCGCTCGGCGAGGACTGCTTGCGGCTGAACATCTGGGCGCCCAGCGGCGCGCAACCGGGTGCCGGAAAGCCGGTGATGGTGTGGCTGCATGGCGGTGCATATGTGCTGGGCTCGGCCAGCCAGCCGCTCTACGACGGGCGCGCCCTGGCCGGCAACGGTGACGTCGTGGTGGTCACGGTCAACTACCGCATCGGCGCGCTGGGGTTTCTGGACTTGTCCTCGTTCAGCACCTGGCAGCGTCCGTTCGACTCCAACATCGGACTGCGCGACGTGCTGGCGGCGCTGGCATGGGTGCGCGACAACATCGCCGCATTCGGCGGCGATCCGGCCAATGTGACGTTGTTCGGTGAATCCGCCGGAGCCGGGCTGGTCACCACCCTGCTCGCCTGCCCGGCGGCCGAGGGACTGTTCGTCCGCGCGATCGCCCAGAGCTCGCCGGCCACCTCGGTGTATGACCGCGACCGGGGGCGCCGGGTCACCCTGGCCGTCCTGGACAAGCTGGGAATCGGCGCGTCCGAGGCGCGCAAAGTGGCGGACATGCCGACCGCGGCGCTGGTGGCGGCGACCAATGAGGTGTTCAACGAAGTGCCGGTAAGTAATCCGGGCACCCTGGCATTCGTTCCCATCGTCGACGGGGACCTGCTGCACGACCAGCCCGTCAAACTGGCGCAGGAAGGCCGGCTGCTTCCGGTTCCGCTGATCATCGGCACCAACAAGCGCGAGGCGGCGCTGTTCCGGTTGATGCGTTCGGCGCTGATGCCGATCACACCGCATGCCATCACGACGATGTTCAGCCAGATCGCCGCCGAACAGCCCGACCTGCAACTGCCCACCATGGATGTCTTCGGCTCGGCATATTCGGGCCGGCAGAAGGCGCGCAGCGTCAACATGGCCACCGATATCGGCTTCCGCATGCCCTCGGTATGGCTGGCCGACGGCCACAGCGCGGTGGCGCCGGTGTACCTGTACCGGTTCGACTACGCGACGCCGTTGTACAAGCTGCTGCTGGTCGGAGCCGCACATGCAACCGAATTGCCTTATGTCTGGGGCAATCTCGGTGGACCGCAGGACGTCACGCTGAAGCTTGGCGGCGCCAAAACCGCGACGGCGGTCTCCGCGCGGATGCAGACGCGGTGGATCAACTTCGCGGTACTTGGTACTCCCGACGGCCCGCCCGGCGAGCCGTACTGGCAGCCCTACCAGGCCAGTGCTGACCGCGCCTGCCTGGTCATCGACAAAGAAGACCGGGTGGTGCACGACGTCGACGCCCGCATCCGCGGCGCCTGGGGCGACCAGATGGTCAGCTTCCGTTAGCGCTACTTCGAGCCGCTGACCGCCTTGTCAGAGGTGCGCTTACCGGACCGCTTGGCCGCCTGAGCTTCGCGCTTCATCCGGTGGAACATCTCCACGTAGTAGGGCAGACACTCCTTCATCGCCTGCTCGGTGGTGAACAGCGGTTCGTAACCCAGGTCCCGGCGAGCCTTGTCCACCGAGAAGTAGTTGTCCAGGTACAAGCGTTCGACCGCCAGCGGCTCGAGCAGCGGCGCGGGGAACCCGAACCGGAAGTGCAGCCGCTGCCAGCCTGTCATCACCCAATGCACGGCCGGGCCGGAAACCCTTATCCGCGGCCACTTTTCGCCGCACGCCTCGACCACCGGGCGGGCGAACTCGAACATGTTGATCGGGTCGGCGTCGTTGATGAAATAGGCCTCACCGGGTGCCGTGCCGCCGGGCACCAGGTGTTGGCCGGCCAAGATGAAACCGTGAATCAGGTTGTGCACGTAAGAGTTGTCCAGCTTCGCCGACTTCGGACCGACCAGCACTTTGACGTGGCCTTTGATCACGCTCTCGAACAACTTGCGGAACATGGTCTGGTCGCCGGTGCCCCAGATGCCGCTGGGCCGGACAGCGCAAGTGAGCATGCCGTCAACATCGTTCTGCGACAACACAAACCGCTCGGCGGCCACCTTGGTTTCGGTGTAGAGGTCGTTGAACCGGTCGGTGTAGGGCAGCGTCTCGTCGCCGCCGGAAATGTTCTGTCCACCCATCACCACGCTGTTGGACGAGGTGTAGACGAACCGCTTGACACCGGCCTGCCGGCCCGCGTACAGCAAGTTCTCCGTGCCGCCGACGTTGACGGCGAAGCTGCGCTGCCGGTACTCCTGGGTGGCCGACGCGCCGCCCATCAACTCGATGATGGCGGCGGTGTGAATGATCGTGTCGATGCCGTCCACCGCGGCGGCGCACACACCCTTGTCGGTGATGTCACCCTCGAGCACTTGCAACTTCGGATGTTGCGGCAGCGGCGAGGGAGCGCGGTCGAAGGACCGGACCTGGTGTCCGCGGTCGAGCAACGTGGTCACCAGGTTGGCGCCTACGAAGCCTGAGCCGCCGGTCACCAGGACGCTGCCGAGGTCGGTAGTCAGTGCTGGATCACCCATGCGGGGGAGCATAACTGAAACGTGTTCCAGTTTGAAGCCCGATTGGCCGTCTGGAATCGGTCAAGATAGCGGTCGGTCAGTCCGCTGCGGCCTCCCCGGCGGCCAGCGCATCGGTCACTCGCTGACGGGCGCCAGCTAAGTGTTGTTCGCACCTTTTGGCGAGTTGCTCGCCCCTTTCCCATAACTTCAGCGACGCGTCCAGGTCCAAGCCACCCTGTTCGAGCAGGCGGACAACCTCGATGAGTTCGTCTCGGCATTGTTCGTAGCCGAGCTGACTAATAGGTGTAGTCGAGCCGCTCGCGGAGTCGTTGCTCTGGTCATCTCGAGCCATCGGAAAGTCCTTCACTGACCGCTGCTACGGCACCGTCGGCGACCCGCACCCGCAGTCGGGTGCCGGCCGGAGCGTCGGCGATCGATCGCAGCACCTGTGCTTCACCGTCGTCGGGAACCGTCTGCACGACGGCATAGCCGCGGGCCAGCGTGGCGGCCGGGCCTAGGGTCGCCAGCCGCGCGGCGAGGTGACCGACGCGGTCGGCCTCGCCGGTGATCAACCGTGTGATGTCGCGCCGCAGGGCCACGCGGGCACGGCCGATCTCTTCGGCGCGTATGGTCACCATCTTCAGCGGGTCGGCTAGCACCGGGCGGCTGCGCAACGCCGTCAACGCCCGCTCCTCGCGAGCGACCCAGTGCCGCAAGGCTTGGGCGCTGCGGCGCCGCAGATCGTCGATCAAGCGCTGTTCGGCGGCGGTGTCGGGAACCAGTTTCTTGGCCGCATCGGTGGGGGTCGCGGCGCGCAGGTCGGCGACCAGGTCACACAACGGGTTGTCCGGTTCGTGGCCCACCGCGCTGATCACCGGCGTGCGGCACGCCGCGATGGCGCGGCACAGCGTTTCGTCGGAGAACGGCAGCAGATCCTCGACGCTGCCGCCGCCGCGGGCGATGACGATCACGTCGACATCGGGGTCGCGGTCGAGGTCGCGCAAGGCCTCGACGATCTGAGGGACCGCGTTGGGGCCTTGCACGGCGGTGTTGCGGATGGCGAACCGGGCCGCGGGCCAGCGCGTCGCGGCCACCGTCGTCACGTCCCGCTCGGCCGCGCTGGCCCGCCCGGTGATCAGTCCGATAGCGTTGGGCAAGAACGGGATTGGTCGTTTGAGGCGCGCGTCGAACAGGCCCTCGGCGTCCAGCAGCCGGCGCAACCGGTCGATCCTGGCCAGCAGTTCACCCACACCGACGGCGCGGATCTGACTGAGCCGCAACGAGAACGTGCCGCGCCCGGTGTAGAAGGACGGCTTGCCGCACACCACCACCTGGACCCCTTCGGCCAATTTGACCGGCGCGGACAGCAGCAAGTCGCGCGTGCATGTCACGGTCAGCGACATGTCGGCGGCTGGGTCCCGCAGCACCATGAACACCGTCTTGGCGTCCGGACGCGTCGAGATCTGGGCCAGTTGACCCTCGACCCACACGGTCCCCAGCTTTTCGATCCAGCCGGCGACGCGGATGGCGACGGCGCGGACCGGGAACGGGTTCTCGGCCGAATTCGCTTCAGAACCTCGGGTCACTTGGCGGTCGCGCGGGTGATCCTGTTGGCGATCAGCGTCTGGAACGGGGCGCGCGCCTTGGTGGCTTGCTCGTAGGCCAGCAGGGCTTCGAGCTCGGCGACATCCAATGACTGCAACCTGGCCCGCAACTGAGCCAACGTCAGCGTTCCGTAGTCCAGCTCGGTCGCCACGGCCGGCTCCGGCACCGTCGACTGGTCCTCGCCCGGCTTCCCGGTGGACGACAGATCGACCGGTTCGGCGACCGAGTACAACGCGAATCGTCCTTCGGTGCGACGCTCGCTCTCGGTACCGTCACCAGGCGCGTCATCGCCAGCACCGTCGTCCAAGCCTTCGAAGTCCTCGTCGAAGGTTGCCCACTCCGGCTGCTCGTCCTTCGGCGGGAACAGCGACTCGAGCGTGCTGTCGCCCTTGATCACCAGCTCGGCGAGGTTCTGCTGAAACCGCATCACCATGTGAGCGGCCGTGCTGGCCAGCGTCATCGGGTACATCAAAATGGAACGCGGCAGCTTCATCGTCTCCTCGACGGCGACTGTCGCCGCGCCGACCAGCAGCCGAACCCCATACGGTGCAGTAGCCATGCGACCAAGACTGCCTCAACCGGCGGCTAACTCCAAGCTGACCACCCGCGACGGCGCGAAATGGCAGACCCGCGTCGGCAGAACGTACCCTGAATGCCATGGTGCCGACTATCGACATGGGGATTCCCGGTGCGTCCAGGTCGGTGGCCTCGGATGGCGGCGTGCCCGCCGGCAAACGAGTGCTGCTGGCCGAGCCGCGGGGTTACTGCGCGGGTGTGGACCGGGCCGTCGAAACCGTCGAGCGGGCCCTGGAGAAGCACGGCGCACCGGTCTACGTGCGTCACGAGATCGTGCACAACCGCCACGTGGTGGACACCCTGGCCCAAGCCGGTGCGGTGTTCGTAGAGGAGACCGATGAGGTCCCCGAGGGGGCCATCGTGGTGTTCTCCGCGCACGGCGTCGCGCCCACCGTGCACGCGGCGGCCGCCGCCCGCAACCTGAAGACCATCGACGCCACCTGCCCGCTGGTGACCAAAGTGCACAACGAGGCACGCCGCTTCGCCAAAGCCGACTACGACATCCTGCTGATCGGTCACGAGGGCCACGAGGAAGTCGTCGGCACCGCCGGCGAAGCTCCCGAGCACGTCCAACTGGTCGACGGGGTGTCCGCCGTGGACCAGGTGACGGTCCGGGACGAGGACAAAGTTATCTGGCTGTCGCAGACCACGCTGTCGGTGGACGAGACCATGGAGATCGTCGAGCGGCTGCGGGAGCGCTTCCCGAAGCTGAAGGACCCGCCCAGCGACGACATCTGCTACGCGACGCAGAACAGGCAGGTCGCGGTCAAGGCGATGGCGCCCGAGTGTGAGCTGGTGATCGTCGTCGGGTCACGCAACTCGTCGAACTCGGTGCGGCTGGTCGAGGTGGCGCTGGGCGCGGGATCGCGGGCGGCGCACCTGGTCGACTGGGCCGACGACATCGACCCGGCTTGGCTGGACGGCGTGACCACGGTGGGCGTCACCTCCGGCGCGTCGGTTCCCGAGGTGCTGGTGCGCGGTGTGTTGGAGCGGCTGGCCGACTACGGCTATGACGTGGTCCAACCGGTGACGACGGCCAACGAGACGCTGGTCTTCGCGCTGCCCCGCGAAATCCGTCGCTAGCCCTGCTAGATGTCGTACTCCCAGGTTTCGGCCTGGGGTCTGCGGGGTGCCCGCGACCGGCTCCGCCGCTCGGCGCGCTGTTCGTCGAGCGGTTCACCCCGGTCGTCGATCCTCGGCTCGCTCCTGCTGCCGCCGCGGTAGCGGACCTGCGAAATCGGATGGTGCGTGCCCGAGCCGTTGGTCCCCGAGCCGTTGGGCCCGGAGCCGTTGGGCGTGGCACGTCGCCGTCGCGGCGGATACGCCTCGCGCGGCTCATACGGCTCGTAACCGCCGCGCCGACGCTCATAACGGCTGTAGGACTCCGAGCGGCCGGTCGGCTCCGGCGGATCGTAGGAGTCGTAGGAATCGAAGCGGCTGCTGCGCGGCGCGGGCCGCTCGTAGGTACCCCGGCGCCCGTGGGGGTCGCGCCGCACCTCCCGCGGCGGTTGGGCGCGCAGGTCCGAGTCCCCCTGCGGCGGACGGGGGCGGCGGCGTGGGCGCGTGGCGCGCTGCGGTGCCTCGTTGGGGTCGAACTCCGGACGGTCGACATCGGCGGCCGCGGGCCTGCGGCTGGTGCGCCGCGGACGTTCGGCCGGGGCTTCGCCCTCGTCGTCCAGCGGCGAGCGGCCGCGCCGAGACGTGGTCCGGGTGGGGCGTTGGGCGGATCGACCGTTGCGCGCCGTCCGGCTGCTGCGGGCCGAGCGGCTCCGGGAGTGAGCGGGCTGTGACCCGCTGCCGGGTTCGGCGTCCTCCCCATCGACCTCGGTGGTCAGCAGCGACCGGACTCTAGTGAGGAGTCCGGTGAGCCACCAGGTGCGCTCCCCGGAACGTGCGTCCTTGGGGGTCGGTTCCTCGGCCGCGGGTGATCGCCGCTGCGACATGCCGAAATACCACCTGACCAAACCGATCAGCAGGACGACACCCGCGGTGCCCAGCATCAACGGAAACCGCTCGATCAGCGGATATCCGCAGTTGATCAGCAGATCTTTGAACTTATTGACCTTGCCGCCGTGGAACAGCCAGTAAGCGCCGGGCACGGCGCAGAACAAGATCAGCGGCGGCTGGATGACGGCGGTGAAGACCCCGGCCTGGCGCACCGCCAGCACCGCGGCCACACAGCCGACGATGTAACAACCGGCGAAGACGTGGGTCAGCTCCTTGTGGCCGGCGTCGATCCCGTACCCCACTGCCGTCGCGGTGACGGCGATGAGGACAGCGATCCACCAGGGCACACCTGCGATATTGGGGATGATCGAGCGGTGGCTTGGCTCCACCGCTGAACTCGCCCGCTGCGCTGACACATGTTGACCGTACCGGCTGTCGGCCCAAAGGCCCGTATATAGCTGGACATCCTGCATTGGCGTGCCTGAAATAAACTTGGCTTCCTGTGAGCCTGAGCCTGGGAATCGTCGGTCTGCCCAACGTCGGTAAGTCGACTCTGTTCAACGCCCTGACCCGGAACAACGTGGTGGCGGCCAACTATCCGTTCGCGACGATCGAGCCGAACGAGGGCGTCGTTGCGTTGCCCGACCCGCGGCTGGACAAGCTGGCCGAGATGTTCTCCTCGGCTCGTGTGGTTGCGGCGCCGGTCACATTCGTCGACATCGCGGGCCTGGTGCAAGGCGCCTCCGAGGGCGCCGGGTTGGGCAACAAGTTCCTGGCGCACATCCGCGAGTGTGACGCGATCTGCCAGGTGGTTCGGGTGTTCGCCGACGACGACGTCACCCACGTGGCCGGGCGGGTCGACCCCGGCTCCGACATCGAGGTCGTCGAGACCGAGCTGATCCTTGCCGACCTGCAGACCTTGGAGCGGGCCATTCCTCGGTTGGAGAAAGAAGCCCGCAACAACAAGGAGCGCAGACCGGTGTACGACGCGGCCGTGGCCGCCCAGGAAGTCCTTGACGGCGGGAAGACGCTGTTCGGCGCCGGCGTGGATGCCGCGCTGCTGCGCGAATTGAATCTGCTGACCACCAAACCCTTCCTCTACGTGTTCAACGCCGACGAGTCGGTGCTGACCGACCACGCCCGCGTCGCCGAGCTGCGCGCGCTGGTCGCACCCGCGGATGCGGTGTTCCTGGACGCCGCGATCGAGTCGGAATTGATCGAACTCGACGACGAATCGGCCGCCGAGTTGCTGGAGTCGATCGGACAAACCGAGCGCGGACTCGATGCGCTGGCCCGCGCCGGGTTCCACACCCTCAAATTGCAGACATTCCTCACCGCGGGTCCCAAGGAGGCGCGGGCCTGGACCATTCACCAGGGAGATACCGCGCCCAAGGCGGCCGGGGTGATCCACACCGACTTCGAGAAAGGCTTCATCAAGGCCGAGATCGTGTCCTACGACGACCTGATCGCCGCCGGATCCATGGCCGCGGCCAAGGCGGCCGGCAAAGTGCGGATGGAGGGCAAGGACTACGTGATGGCCGACGGCGACGTGGTGGAGTTCCGGTTCAACGTCTAGTCAGCCGAAGTAAATAGACTCGAAGTGATGTCAATCCATGTGAACGCGGACAACTTCGTCCGGGCAGAGACCCACCGGATGTTTCGCGACATACAGGCTGACGCCGGGGGCGTCGGTAGATTCCGGCACAACCGCACACCCGCCCGAATCGACGAGCAGACGGTCATCAGACTCAACCGAGACACGTTGTACAGCTTTGTAATCGTTGACCTCGCCGAGCCCGCCCGGCTCACATTGCCCGATGCCGACGGCCGCTATCTCTCGGCGATGGTCATCAACGAAGACCATTTCGTGAACAACGTCATGCATGATCCCGGCGAATACACGCTTACCAGCGGTCAATACGGGTCTCGCTATGTGCTCGTTGGGATTCGAATACTGGTCAACCCCACCGATCCCGCAGACGTGACCGCCGTCGCGGCGATTCAGGATCGCCTTGCGATAGATGCGGGCAGATCAGAGGCGTTTGTCATGCCGGACTACGACCTTGGAAGCCTCGATGCGACCCGGGACGCCCTGCTCGCCTTGGCTCGTGGGCTCGACAACTTCGACCGGATGTTCGGCGCGCGGGCAGAAGTCGATCCGATCCGTCATCTGATCGGATGCGCGGCAGGGTGGGGAGGGCTGCCCACCTCCGAAGCGGCCTACATCGGCGTAGCTCCGAACGTCCCGCAGGGCGATTACGAGTTGGTGTTCAACGATGTCCCCGTCGACGCCTTTTGGTCGGTGTCGGTATACAACAAGCGAGGGTTCTTCGAGCCGAACAAGGAGAACCTCTACACCGTCAATAGTGTTACCGGCGAGCGTAACGCAGACGGCTCGGTCACCGTTCGCTTCATTGCGTCGGCACATGACAGCACTCCTGCGAACGCGATCATCACACCGGAAGGCTGGAACTACCTCATTCGCCTCTACCGGCCGCGCGCCGAAATCCTTGATGGTCGCTGGATCGCACCGGCGCTCACGCCGTGCGCTGATAGCTGATTCACGTCGGCTGGTCGTGATGGCCCTTGGCGACGTGGTGGAGTTCCGGTTCAACGTCTGAGCCCCGACCAAACACGCGGTGTCGTTCGGTAGCGATGATGGATCGCTACGCGTGCGCCGCTGACCAAGTGAGCGGCATCGCCTCCACGCGGTAGATCGCTTGGTCGTTCATGAAGTTCAGCTCCTCGACGGTCAACGAAGCAATCGCAAACCTGAGCGGCACCGAGCGGATCGTAAATGCCATCCTCGTCGGGTTGGGATACATGCGGGCGGAACCATTGGGCCTGCTGTACAAGAGTGCCAAGAACACCCGGACTAGCCACTGAGCGGCTAGCGGGTCGGGCAGGTCGAGACCGATCATCTCGGAGGCTAAGCGGGCGACGATGGGAGAGTCGGTCAGCCACTCATTGCTGGGAGGACCTGAAGTTGAACGCAAGACCTGCACAAGCGGGTCCGCTCGGATGCGCTGTAGGGCGACAGTGGTGGTGATGATGCGCTCAGTACCAGATAACCCCGTGATGGCTTCGCGCACCGAGTCGAGAATGCGCTCCGCCTGACGGCTCATCACTGCATCGCGGATCGCTGACTTACCTCCGACATGGCGATAGGTGGTCGCCGGTGAACAGTGCACGGCGGCAGCCAGGGCGTCGATGCTCAATGCGTCATAGCCGTGACGGGACATGAGGTCGGCGGCCGCTTCGTGCAGTTTCGGCTCAGCGTCTAGGCCGCCGCACGCCAATCGCGTGATGGCCTGACGCGCCGGTCAGAGTGCCGGCGTGACCCGCCGCCACACATCGTTGAACGCGATGCTGTCGTGAAGGCCGTCACCTTGACGATGCGGTCCCCGCGAAACTGCATGAACCATGCATAGCTGTTGCGGTATGGCCGATCGTCAAGCGCCACGCCTTCTGCGTCGAACAAAGCGATGACTGTGTCACCGTCGCTGTAGAGCGCGCGGATGACCGGGATCGGCCGGGTTGCCATTCGCGCGGTGAGCGGAACAATGACGCGGTCAAAGAAATCGGCACGGCTCGAATAAGTGCCGGCCGCGTCGGACTGGTGATCTCCCAGGTGACGTCGTCGGCCAGAACGTCGAACGGCGACCCGGTACCGGCTCCCCACGCTTCGAGGCCAGCACGGACGGCAGCGAGATTTCGTTGGGCCGCGTTGTACTGTCCGTCGTGTGATCTGTCATAGGAGCCTTTCATCACGATCCGTTTCGCGGGCCATAAACCCATTCAGTTCGCGTTGAGTGCTGGTTGAACCGACGGCTTCGCGGGTTGCGAGGGTGCCGCACTGGGGGAGGTAGGTGCCTTGCTGGGCACAGACGGGGGAGTCAACGAGCCGTACTGAGGACAGTAGGCCTGGATCGCCGCCCCGGTGAAGTAGGCGGCATTGAGAGCCGGCCAGCTGGTCGCGTCGGTGACCTTTGCGATCAAATCGGCATTGCTGGTTTTGGGATTGTCGTTGAGAGTGCCGCAGACGACCGTCTTGGCGACCTGGATCGCTTTGTCGGGGGCGCCGTAATTCATGCCCGACGTCTTGAGGTTAGTGATGAATGCGTCGTCGGTGGCGTCCGCATGAGCCGGCACCGCCAGTACCAAGGAGAGGACCATCAACGCTAGGGTTCTCGTGACCATGACGGCGCTCCTCAACTCGACTTCCGACAGTTTATCCAGCGCCCGCCGCGCGGGCTTGCCAACGGCGTTAGGGTGAGGCGTGGTCGCTGAGGACCTTAAGCACACTCCCAGTGAGCTCGATCGCCGCGTTGCGGAGTTCGACGAACGCGAGCACAGTGTCGGCCGTCGGGAGGACGAACTGGCTAGACGCCAGCGGGCGGCAGATCAACGAGAGCGTATGGCCGACGAACGGGACCGCATCGCCGACGACCGAGAACAAGCGGCGGACGAGCGAGAACAACGCGCAGACGAACGTGAAGGTACAAACGTCCAGCGAGAGCGCGAGCGATTGCGACGCCTCGACGAACGGGAGGACCGCACGCAAGCCGCTGCCCACCGAGAGAACGCGGAAGTCAGGCGCGCGGTGGCCGAATCCAGACGACGTCTTGACGACAAAAGTGAGTCGCCCACCGACGGGACTGCCGGCTAGCCAAAGTTGGGGCCGGGCAAGCGATGCGGGAGGAATAATGCGGTGGCGCGGGGTATGTCACGTCGAATTCGCGGTACTCGATTATGACGAGTCGATCGCGTTCTACGACGCGTTGTTCGGCTGGCTGGGGTATAGCAGCTTCTCTTCGCTCAACATGGAATACCAGTCGATCTACTACATGACACGTAATGTCAACCCGCACAGCTATATCGGCATACAACCCGCCCGTTCTGGAGACAAGCTGACCCACAGCGACCAGGCGGTCGGGATTAACCACATTGCGCTCTGGGCCCGCAGCAGAAGAGAAGTCGACCGGTTCCATGGCGACTTCCTGGTCAAACGGGGTGTTCCCGTCACGGACGAGCCCACGGAGTATCCGCAGTATTGGCCGGGCTACTACGCGGTGTTCTTCGACGATCCCATCAACGGAATCCATTGGGAGCTGGCGTGGCTACCGAAAGTACCCACGCCACGCCAGATTTGGTCGTTCTATCGCGCCATTGGCGGCGGCGAGTTTGAAACATCCTCGGCGTAGGTCAGCGGCGCGACAGGCTGCGTCTCGCCTGCCACAGTACGCCGGGGACGGTGTTCGGCAATTCCGGTCGGCTCTGGGCGAAGCCGCCAATGGCGCGATAGAACGACCAAATCTGGCGTGGCGTGGGTACTTTCGGTAGCCACGCCAGCTCCCAATGGA
>NZ_LZLE01000355.1 GCF_001673155.1 Mycobacterium sp. 1423905.2
GAAACCCAGGACGCCGTGCTGGCCCGGTTGTGCACCGGTGCCCAGCGACACCAGGCTGGTCGGGGTGGTCGACGGGAAAGTGCAGTCCAATGGCTGCAACCGTCCCAACTCACCGCGCAGCACGGCGGCGAGCAAGGGTGCGTCGGCGGCCAATTGTGGGAGCAGGTGCCGGCCCATCCCGTCGACCAGCACCACGGCCACCCGGTCCACTTCTCCGGTCCACTCGGCCAGTCCCAGCCGATCGACCGCGTCCGGCACTCCGAGCAGCGCCGCTGCCGCGGGCAGAACGTCACAAATCGACTGGGGCACGGACATGGACGTCAGTTTGACGTACTAACTAGACACGCGCCAGCGAGACCTCGATGTCAGCTCAGTCGCTGCACCGCGGGCGTCCACTTGTCTTCGATTCGGCCGTAGCGCCATACCAGGACCGCGACCAGCCACGCGCCAATAAACATCCCGACGACCACAAAGCCGACCGTGTTGAGGTCCAGGCGGCCCAGCCAGCTCCAGAACGGGCCGTGCCACCCGAGTTGGTCGGCGAACAGGCCGAGCAGTTCGACGCTGCCGATCAACAGCGCCACGGCCACCGACAGCCCGGTGATGGTGATGTTGTAGTAGATCTTGCGCACCGGATTGGCGAACGCCCAACCGTAAGCGAAGTTCATGAACGACCCGTCGATGGTGTCCAGCAGGCACATGCCCGCGGTGAACAACATTGGCAAGCACAAGATCGCATACCAGGGCAGACCGGCCGCGGCGCTGCTACCCGCCAGCACCAGCAGCGCGATCTCGGTGGCGGTGTCGAATCCCAGTCCGAACAGCAGGCCGACCGGGTACATGTGCCACGACCGAGTGATCGAGTTGGTGAACCGGCCGACGAAACGATTGACCAGGCCCCGGTTCTGCAATTGCTGCTCGAGTTCGGCGCCGTCGGTGTCGGCGTCGTAATCGCCGCGGCGCAACCGGGCGAGCACGCGCAGGATCCCGACCAGGACAACAACGTTGAGGATGGCGATGACGTATAGGAACACACCGGAAACGCCGGTTCCGATCAGGCCGGTGTAGTGGTGCAGGGTCGACGAGTCGTCCTCGACCGGTCCGACGACGGTCTTCAGTCCGGCGGCCAGCAGTACCGCAAGGCCGAACACCACTGTGGAATGCCCCAGCGAGAAGAAGAATCCGACGCCCAACGGCCGCTGGCCGTCGCTCATCAGCTTGCGGGTGGTGTTGTCGATGGCGGCGATGTGGTCGGCGTCGAACGCGTGCCGTAAGCCCAACGTGTACGCGGTGAGCCCAACGCCGAAGCCAAAGGCCTTGCCACCCAGGCTGAGTCCAGCCGGGTCGATCACCAAGACCAGGGTGAGCCAACCGATCAGGTGCAGCGCAGCGATCACGGCGGCCATCAAGCCCAGCCGGCCCCACTCGGGTGCCGAGAGGGCACCGCCGAGCCGAGCCCGTAACCCGCACCTGTCCAACTCAGTGCTGGTCATCGAAATCCTTCCAGCATTGGGCGGACGCAACGGTCCCGACTGTAGGTTCGGGCTGCACCGCGATGCAAGTGACTTGCAGGACCCGGGATGCGTTGGCAATCCAGCGGCTCGGGGACAACACTGAAGGAGTGACAACGAAGCCCTCGGGCTTGGATCCGGCCGTCACCGAACGGATCGGCGAACTGCTGCGCGCGCGTGGGCTGCGCCGGATGGCGTCTCGGATCCAGGTGTTGGCGGTGCTCGAGCCGGTGAACGGCCACCTATCGGTAGCCGAGATCCATCACCGCTTGCCCACCTTCCTGCCGCCGGATGTGGCGACGCCGGACCTCGCGACGATCTATCGCACGGTGACCACGTTGGTCGATGAGGGCGTGCTGCACGCGCTGACGCTGGACGGCGGAGTCACCACCTACGGGATGGCCAGCGCACCCCACCACCACGCGGTATGCACCCACTGCGGTGCCGTCATCGAAGTGCCGGCGCGCCAACTCAGTTCGGCGCTCGAGCAGGCGATGGCCGGTAGTTCGTTCGCCCTTCCGGAGTGCGGAGGATTGACGCTGCGCGGCCTGTGCCCGAACTGTCAGCAGCGGCGAGATTGATCTCAGCGCAAGCCCAGCAGCGCGTTCTCGATCACTTCGGTCAGCGCCGGATGAATCCAGTACTGGCCGCGGGCCATCTGGTGGGCGGGTAAGCCGAAGCTCATCGCCTGGATCAACGGTTGAATGATCGACGACGCCTGGTAGCCCATGATGTGAGCGCCCAGCAGCAGCCCAGTGCCGCGCTCGGCGACCAGCTTGACGATGCCGGTGGTGTCTTCCATCGCCCAGCCGTAGGCGACGTCACCGTACTCTTGAACGGCCACGGTGATGTCGTATCCCTCTGCCAAAGCCTGGTTTTCGGTCAGTCCGACGCTGGCCAGCTGCGGATCGGTGAACACCGCCGCCGGAACATAGCGGTGGTCGGTGACGGCCATCGACTCGGTGTCGTCCCAGTCGCACAGCAGGTTGTGTTGTACGACGCGGGCCTCGTGGTTCGCGACATGCTTGAGCTGGTAGGGCGACGAGACGTCGCCGAGCGCGAAAACGCCTCGCGCCGAAGTGCGTTGGTATTCGTCGACCACCACACGGCCCAGCTTCACCTCGACGCCGGCTTCCTGGGCGTCGATCCGGTCGGCATTGGAGACTCGGCCCGTCGCCACCAGCAGCATGTCCGCCTCGATCGAGCAACCGTCGTCGAGTTCGAGTACCACACCTGAGCCGGCGTTCTTGGCGTCCACCACATTACGTTGCGTGCGCAACTCCCACTTCTTGGCAGCGATCCGAGTGAAGCGTTCACACAAGGTGTCGTCGATCTGTTTGAGCAGCGTGCCGCCGCGCAGGATGATGGTGACGCGCACCCCCAGGGCGGAGAAGATGTGCGCGAATTCGGCGGCCACGAAACCGCTTCCGACAATGGCCAGGTGCTCGGGCAGTTCGGTGATCCGCATGATGGTGTCACTGGTGTGGTAATCGACACCGCAGCCGTGAATGGCCGGCGGAATGACCGGCCGCGAACCCGCAGCGATGACCACCTGGTCCGCAGTGAACTCCTCACCGCCGTCGGTCCGTAGCAGATAGCGCCCGTCGGATTGCACCGGCCCGAACCGGGCATGCTGGTGGTACACCTCGACATTGGGCAACGAGCGCCGGTAGGTCTCACCGCTGACCGCGATCGGATCGATGCGTCCGAAGACCCGGGAGACGATGTCGTCCCACCGCACCCCGTCGATGTGCGCGTCGACGCCGTACTTCGCCGCCTCCTGAACCGTTTTGGCGACCTCGGCGGCGTAGACGAACATCTTCGTCGGAATGCACCCGACGTTCAGGCAAGTGCCGCCGAACGTGCCCTGCTCGCAGATCGCCACCCGCTTGTCCGCATAGCGTTCGTTGAGAATGGTGTTGCCGGAGCCGGTTCCGATGATGGCGATGTCATAAGTTTCCATGTGCGGGCCGCTCACCTTTCCGTGATGATGCCGAAGCGCCGGTGTTGATGCTGAGGTAGTCGTCCAGCCACCGGTCCAGTTCGCGATATGCGGTGTGGCGCGGCTGGGCCAGCGACAAGAACACGTCGTGCTTGGCGTCGGCCACCGGAATCATGGTGGAGCGGTTGCCGATACATCCCGCCCACCGGGCTATTTGCGTGACATCCAGAACCGCGTCGCCGCACTGCAGGGCTTCTGGTCCGGCGTCCTCGCTGACCGTGTGATCCGAGCGCAGGATCAGGTTGGGTACACCGACATCGATGCCCCGATGCAGCCGCGCCTGGCCGCTGCGCACGGCGTGCAGCCAGCCGAAGGTAATCGGAAAGCCGCCCAACGGTTTCCACTGCAGGTCATAGTCGAATTCGCCGTGGTAGTCCCGGTGCAGGCTGGAACCGTAACCTCCGTTGCCGCCGGAGCGGGCTATTCCCTTGGTGCGCACCCGCGACAGCGCGGCGATCATCGCCGAGGTGACGCCTAGCCGCAGGATCGCCCTGCCATGCAGGTCCAGAAACGGGCTGTTCAGAACCAGGCCGCGCACGCCCAAGGCGGCGGTGGCGCCGCGTCGCCGCAACCGGTCCAGCCACAACGACACGATCAGGCCGCCCGCCGAATGCCCGTACACCAGAGTCTGCACCGACCGGTTCCCTTGGCAGATGAGCTGCAGGGCCCGATCCAGTTCGGCGTCATAACAGGCGAGGTTGGTGGTGAAGTGCGGCGTGTGCTCCGGACGCCGCGACCGACCGCACTTGCGCAGGTCCAGCGCGTAGAAGTCGAAGCCGCGGCCGGCGAAGTGATCGGCCAGGGCGGTGTTGAAGAAGTAGTCGGTGTAGCCGTGGACCGCCAGCACCGCGTGCTCGGACGCGGCCACCTCGCCGCGACGGATCAGAGTGGCGACGATGTCGCCCTCGCCGTCGGGGTCAGGCCCCAGCGGAATCGTGTACTGCCAATAGCCGGGCAGCACGTCGGGCACCCAGCCAGTCACCAGGCCAGCTTAGTCGGCGCGGCGCGGGGCCGGGCGGGGCCGGGATAACCTGGGAAACACCCGAGGGAAGGAACCGTCGATCCGGTGTCGAACCGAGCCAGGACCGCTGACGTCGTGCTGGTGGGCGCCGGCATCATGAGCGCCACGCTGGCCGCGCTGCTGCGGCGGCTGGAGCCGGACTGGACCATCACCCTGATCGAGCGGTTGGACGCCGTCGGCGCCGAGAGCAGCGGTGCCTGGAACAACGCCGGCACGGGCCACTCGGCGTTGTGCGAGCTGAACTACACCCCGCAACGGGCCGACGGTTCGATCGACATCACTAAGGCCGTAGCCATCAACGAGCAGTTCCAGGTCACCCGCCAGTTTTGGGCGTACGCCGCCGAGACCGGCATCCTGACCGACGTGCGCGCCTTCCTCAACCCGGTTCCGCACGCCAGCTTCGTGCATGGCGCCGCTCGGGTGGACTACCTGCGGCGGCGCCGCGACGCGCTGGCCCCTAACCCGTTGTTTGCCGGCACGGAGTTCATCGACGACGCCGACGAGTTCGCCCGCCGGTTGCCGTTCATGGCCGCCGGCCGGGATTTCTCCGAACCGGTCGCGCTGAACTGGGCGCAGGACGGCACCGACGTCGACTTCGGGGCGCTGGCCAAACAACTCCTCGGTTACGCGGTGCGCAACGGAGCGACCACGCTGTTCGGGCACGAGGTCCGCGGCCTGACGCGCCGCTCCGACGGCGGGTGGACGCTGCGGACGCGCAATCGTCGTACCGGTGCGCAGCACCAACTAGGCGCCCGGTTCGTGTTCGTGGGCGCCGGCGGAGACGCCCTACCGCTGCTGCAGAAGTCCGGGATCAGCGAAGTCAAGGGGTTCGCCGGGTTCCCGATAGGCGGACGCTTTCTGCGTGCCGGCAACCCGGCGCTCACCGCGGCGCACCGCGCCAAGGTGTACGGCGTGCCCGCACCCGGCGCTCCGCCGCTCGGGGCGCTGCATCTGGATCTGCGCGTCGTCAACGGCAAACCGTGGCTGGTTTTCGGCCCGTATGCCGGCTGGTCACCGAAGTTCCTCAAGCGCGGCCATCTCAGTGATCTGGCGCGATCGGTCAAGCCGCACAACGCAATCTCCATGCTGGGTGTGGGGGCCACCGAACTGACACTGCTCAACTACCTGCTGGGACAGCTGCGGCTGTCCAAGGCCGACCGCGTGCGCTCGCTACGGGAGTTCGCCCCCAGTGCAACCGATTCCGATTGGGAGTTGACGGTCGCCGGCCAGCGGGTGCAGGTGATCCGCCGAGACAGACGCAAAGGCGGCGTGCTCGAATTCAACACCACCCTGGTAGGTGCCGCCGACGGCAGCATCATCGCGCTGCTGGGCGGCTCGCCGGGCGCATCCACCGCCGTGCCGATCATGCTCGACGTGCTGCAGCGGTGTTTCGCGCAGCGGTATCAATCCTGGGTGCCGACGCTCAAGGAGATGGTGCCGTCGTTGGGAGCTGAATTGTCAAAGGAGCCAGCACTATTCGACGAGGTGCGCTCGTGGAGCGCCAAGGTCTTGCAGTTAGGTGTCGCGTCATGACCGAAGCGTTGCGCCGGGTGTGGTCGAAGGATCTGGACGCGCAGACCCTGTACGAACTGCTGAAATTGCGGGTCGAGGTGTTCGTGGTGGAGCAGGCGTGCCCGTATCCGGAGCTCGACGGCCGCGATCTGCTCGGGGAAACGCGGCACTTCTGGCTGGAAACCGCCGACGGTGAGGTGATCTGCACGCTGCGGCTGATGGAGGAACATCCCGGCGGGGAAAAGGCATTTCGGCTCGGGCGGCTGTGCACCAAGCGCAGCGCCCGCGGTCAGGGGCACGCCACCCGGCTGCTGCGCGCGGCGCTGGCCGAGGTGGGCGACTACCCGTGCCGCATCGACGCGCAGACCTATCTTGCCGACATGTACGCCCAGCACGGGTTCGTCCGCGACGGCGATGACTTTCTGGACGACGGCGTGCCGCACATGCCGATGGTGCGGCCGGGCTCGGGTCTGGCGGGCCAGCGGTGAAGCCCTACCCGTTCAGCGCCATCGTCGGGCACGATCAGTTGCGGCTGGCGTTGCTGCTGTGCGCCATTCGCCCCGAGATCGGGGGTGCCCTGATCCGTGGTGAGAAGGGGACCGCCAAGTCCACGGCCGTGCGCGGCCTGGCGGCGCTGCTGTCGTCGGCCACCGGCGGCGCCGGCACCGGATTGGTCGAGATGCCGCTGGGCGCGACCGAGGACCGGGTGGTCGGCTCGCTGGACCTGCAGCGGGTGCTCAGCGAGGGGGAGCACGCCTTCTCGCCCGGGCTGCTGGCCCGCGCCCACGGCGGGGTGCTGTACGTCGATGAGGTCAACCTGCTGCACGATCACCTGGTCGACATCCTGCTCGACGCCGCCGCCATGGGACGGGTGCACGTTGAACGCGACGGCATCTCGCACTCCCACGAGGCGCGGTTCGTGTTGATCGGCACCATGAACCCCGAGGAAGGCGAGTTGCGTCCGCAGCTGCTGGACCGGTTCGGCCTGACCGTCGACGTGCAGGCGTCCCGCGACGTCGACGTGCGGGTGCAGGTCATCCGCCAGCGGATGGCGTACGAGGCAGACCCCGACGGGTTCGCCGACCGCTACGCCGACGCCGACGCCGACCTGGCCCGCCGGATCGCCGCGGCGCGGGCGGTGGTCGACGATGTGGTGTTGCCGGACAACGAGTTACGCCGCATCGCGGCGTTGTGCGCGGCCTTCGGCGTCGACGGTATGCGCGCTGACCTGGTGGTGGCTCGCACCGCGGCGGCGCACGCCGCGTGGCGCGGCGCGGACACCGTCACCGAGGAGGACATCCGGGTGGCCGCAGAGCTGGCGTTGCCACACCGCCGCCGCCGGGACCCCTTCGACGACCCAGGCATCGACCCCCAGCAACTCGACGAGGCGCTGGCTCAAGCCGGCGCCGAGGCAGACCCCGAGCCCGAGCCCGACCCGCCCGGAGGTAACGGCCAGTCAGCCAACGACGCTGCGAGTCAACCTCACTCATCGGCCGAACCGCAACCGCCCCGGCCCAGCGCGCCGCCATCGAAGACCTTCCGCACCCGCACGCTCACCGTTCCCGGGGTAGGTGAAGGCGCACCCGGTCGGCGGTCGCGGGCGCGCAACACCGCCGGCAGCGTCGTGGCGGCCGCCGACGCCGCCGATCCGGCCGCGCACGGTGTGCATCTGTTCGCCACCGTGCTGTCCGCTGCCGAAAATGCCTCGGCCGCAGGGCGGTTGCGGGTGGGTGCCGATGACATTCGGCGCGCGGTGCGCGAAGGCCGGGAGGGCAACCTGGTCATCTTCGTCGTCGACGCCTCCGGATCGATGGCCGCACGCGATCGCATGGCCGCGGTTGGCGGCGCCACCATGTCGCTGCTGCGCGACGCATATCAGCGGCGCGACAAGGTCGCAGTCATCACCTTCCGCCAGCAGGACGCCAGGGTCATGCTGCCGCCCACCTCCTCGGCGCATATCGCCAGCCGGCGACTGGCCCGCTTCGACACCGGTGGAAAGACTCCGTTGGCCGAAGGTCTGCTCGCCGCGCATCAACTCGTCCTGCGCGAAAGGGTGCGCGATCGCGCGCGGCGCCCGCTGGTGGTGGTGCTCACCGATGGGCGGGCCACCGCCGGGGCCGACCCAGTGCGGCGCAGCCGGATGGCGGCCGCGCGGTTGGCCGCCGAGGGGGTGGCCGCGGTGGTGGTCGACTGCGAAACCTCCTACGTGCGGCTGGGTCTGGCCGTCGACCTGGCCGCGCAGCTGGGGGCGCCGGTGCTGCGCCTGGAGCAGCTGCACGCTGATCACCTCACGCACGCCGTGCGTAGCGTGGCGTAAGCGTTCGGTATCCGTTATGCCACAGGGTAATCCGCTGCAAGTCCCCGACGACGGTCTGACCACCCGGGCCAGGCGCAACACCCCGGTGCTGGCCGTGCACACCGGGGCCGGCAAGGGGAAGTCCACGGCGGCGTTCGGTATGGCGTTGCGGGCGTGGAACATTGGACTCAATGTCGCGGTCTTCCAATTCGTCAAGAGCGCCAAGTGGAAGGTCGGCGAGGAGGCGGTATTCGGGCGCCTCGGCCAGCTACACGACGAACATGGCGTCGGCGGAGCCGTCGAATGGCACAAGATGGGTGCGGGCTGGTCCTGGTCGCGTAAGGGCGGCAGCGACGCCGACCATGCCGCCGCGGCCGCCGACGGCTGGATCGAGATCGCCCGTCGCCTGGCCGCGCAACGCCACGACTTTTACGTCCTCGACGAGTTCACCTATCCGCTCAAGTGGGGTTGGGTCGACGTCGGCGACGTCATCGAGGTGCTGGCGTCGCGGCCCGGACACCAGCACGTGGTGATCACCGGCCGCGACGCGCCGCCGCAGCTGGTGGAGGCGGCCGATCTGGTGACCGAGATGACCAAGGTCAAACACCCGATGGACCTGGGCCGCAAGGGCCAAAAGGGGATCGAGTGGTGACCTCGGTTCCCGGCGTGGTCGTCGCCGCGCCGGCCTCGGGCAGCGGAAAGACCACGATCGCAACGGGTCTCATCGGGGCGCTGCGCCAGGCGGGTCATACCGTCGCGCCCTTCAAAGTAGGCCCGGATTTCATCGACCCGGGCTATCACGGATTGGCGGCGGGGCGGCCCGGCCGCAACCTCGACCCGAACCTGGTGGGCGAGGAAATGATCGGCCCGCTGTACGGCCACGGCGCGCAGGGCGCCGACCTCGCGATCATCGAAGGGGTGATGGGCCTGTTCGACGGGCGCATCGAGCCCGTCGCCAGCGCACCGGCGCGCGGGTCCAGCGCACACGTCGCGGCCCTGCTGGGCGTCCCGGTCGTCCTGGTGGTCGACGCCCGCGGGCAAAGCCAGAGCATCGCCGCGCTGCTGCACGGCTTCTCCACCTTCGACGCGGCAACCCGGATCGCCGGCGTCATCCTCAACCGGGTCGGATCCGCCCGCCACGAGCAGGTGCTGCGCCAGGCATGTGAGCAGGCCGGCGTCCCCGTTCTCGGGGCCATCCCGCGGGTGGCCGAGATGGAGGTGCCGTCGAGGTACCTCGGTCTGGTGACCGCGGTCGAATACGGCCGCCGGGCCCGCGAGGCAGTCGACGCCATGACCGCCCTGATCGCCACCCACGTCGACCTGGCCGCGGTGGTCGCGGTCGCGGCCAGCCGGGTCGCCGACGCGCCGTGGGATCCGGCGGCGGCCGTGGCGCAGGTGACCGGCCGGCAGGTCACCGTCGCACTGGCGGCCGGCCGGGCGTTCAGTTTCGGCTACCCCGAGCACGCCGAACTGTTGACTGCCGCCGGGGCCGAGGTGATCCCGTTCGACCCGCTCACCGACTCACTGCCCGACGGCACCGATGCGGTGGTGCTGCCGGGCGGTTTCCCCGAGCAGTGGGCGGCAGAACTGTCCGCCAACGAAACGGTGCGCCGGCAGATCAACGACCTGGCCGCCGCCGGTGCGCCCGTGCACGCCGAATGCGCCGGGCTGATCTACCTCGTCGAGGAGCTCGACGGCCACCCGATGTGCGGCGTGGTGCGCGGGTCGGCGCGATTCACCTCGCAGCTCAAGCTGGCCTACCGCGACGCGGTGGCCGTCGCCGATTCGGCGCTATATGCGCTGGGCCAGCGGGTGGTCGGCCACGAATTCCACCGCACCGCAGTGACCTTCACCGGCGACTACCAGCCGGCGTGGGTGTACCGCGACCAGGCCGCGATCCAAGACGGCGTGGTGCGCGACGGCGTGCACGCGGCGTACCTGCACACTCATCCGGTCGCGACCCCCGAGGCGGTGGGGCGGTTCGTCGCGCACGCGGCCAGGTAGAGCAAAACCTCTAGGCTTGGCGGGTGACCGAGAACCCTTACCTTGTCGGCCTGCGGCTGACCGGCAAAAAGGTCGTCGTGGTCGGCGGTGGCTCGGTCGCCCAGCGCCGTCTGCCGCGCTTGATCGGCAGCGGGGCCGACGTCCACGTCATCTCCCGGTCGGCCACTCCCGCCGTCGAGGCGATGGAACAAGTGACCCTGTCGCTGCGCGAATACCAAGACGGCGACCTCGACGGAGCCTGGTACGCCATCGCCGCCACCGATGACCCCGACGTGAACGCCGCCATCGTCGCCGAAGCCGACCGCCGCCAGATCTTCTGCGTCCGCGCCGACATCGCCGTCGAAGGCACCGCCGTCACTCCCGCCTCGTTCACCTACGCGGGACTGACCGTCGGCGTCCTGGCCGGGGGAGAGCACCGCCGCTCGGCGGCGATCCGCTCGGCCATCCGCGAGGCGCTACAACAAGGCGTCATCACCGCCGAGAGCGCTGACGTTGTTCGGGGCGGGGTGGCGCTGGTCGGCGGCGGACCCGGCGATCCGGAACTGATCACCGTGCGCGGCCGCCGCCTGCTGGCCCAGGCCGACGTCGTCGTCGCCGACCGGCTCGCGCCGCCGGAACTGCTCGCCGAACTGTCTCCACACGTCGAGGTCATCGACGCCGCCAAGATCCCGTACGGCCGGGCCATGGCCCAGGACGCCATCAACGCGGTGATGATCGAACGAGCGAAGGCCGGCAAATTCGTGGTGCGCCTCAAAGGGGGCGATCCGTTCGTGTTCGCCCGCGGTTATGAAGAGGTGCTGGCGTGCGCGGAAGCGGGGATTCCGGTGACCGTGGTGCCAGGTGTGACGAGTGCCATAGCAGTTCCCGCTTTGGCGGGTGTTCCGGTCACTCACCGGGCCATGAATCATGAATTTGTGGTGGTCAGCGGCCATATCGCGCCCGACCATCCCGAATCGTTAGTGAATTGGGACGCTTTGGCAGCAATGTCGGGCACCATCGTTTTGCTGATGGCGGTCGAACGCATCGAACTTTTCGTTGACGCGCTGCTAAAAGGCGGCCGACCTGCAGATACTCCGGTGCTGGTGGTTCAGCACGGAACCACGCCCGCTCAGCAGACGTTGCGGGCCACCCTGATTGACACGCCCGAGAAGGTCCGCGCCGAGGGTATTCGACCTCCCGCGATCATCGTGATCGGGGCCGTGGCGGCGTTCGGGCTTTAAACAATTCTTAAGATTACTGTAAGGTAACCTCCTATGACGGCTCTCAACGACAGTGAGCGGGCGGTCCGGAACTGGACAGCCGGACACCCGCAACGGCCGGCCCCGGCGCGCCCCCAGCGCTCGGCGGAGACCGCCTTAGACCGGATCAGCAGGTATTCCCCGACGTGGCTGCCCTCGTGGCGGTTCATCGCCGCGGTCATCGCCATCGGTGGGATGCAGCTGCTGGCCACCATGGACAGCACCGTCGCGATCGTCGCGCTTCCTAAGATTCAGAACGAGCTGAGCCTGTCCGACGCCGGTCGCAGCTGGGTGATCACCGCCTACGTGTTGACCTTCGGCGGGCTGATGCTGCTCGGCGGCCGCCTGGGCGACACCATCGGCCGCAAGCGCACCTTCATCGTCGGCGTCGCCCTGTTCACCATCTCCTCGGTGCTGTGCGCGGTCGCCTGGGACGAGGTGACCATGGTCATCGCCCGACTGCTGCAGGGCATCGGTTCGGCCATCGCTTCTCCGACCGGTCTGGCGCTGGTAGCCACGACGTTCCCCAAGGGTCCGGCGCGTAACGCCGCGACCGCGGTGTTCGCCGCCATGACCGCGATCGGCTCGGTGATGGGCCTGGTGGTCGGTGGGGCGCTGACCGAGCTCTCCTGGCGGCTGGCGTTCCTGGTCAACGTGCCCATCGGGCTCGTCATGATCTACCTGGCCCGCACCGCGCTGCGCGAGACCAACCGTGAGCGGATGAAGCTGGACGCCACCGGCGCCATGCTGGCCACGCTGACCTGCACCGCGGCGGTGTTCGCCTTCTCGATGGGCCCGGAAAAGGGCTGGATCTCGGTCACCACTATCGGCTCAGGTGCGGTCGCATTGGCCGCCGCGGTGGCCTTCGCCATCGTCGAGCGCACCGCCGACAACCCCGTCGTGCCGTTCCAGCTGTTCCGCGACCGCAACCGGGCAGTCACCTTCATCGCGATCCTGCTCGCCGGCGGTGTCATGTTCAGCCTGACCGTCTGCATCGGCCTGTACGTGCAGGACGTGCTCGGCTACAGCGCGCTGCGGGCGGGCGTCGGGTTCATCCCGTTCGTCATCGCCATGGGCATCGGCCTGGGGGTGTCCTCCCAGCTGGTGTCGCGGTTCTCTCCACGCGTGCTGACCATCGCCGGTGGCTACCTGCTCGTCGTCGCCATGCTCTACGGCTGGTTCTGCATGCACCGCGGCGTCCCGTACTTTCCGAACCTGGTGGCGCCCATCGTGGTCGGCGGGATCGGCATCGGCATGGCCGTCGTTCCGCTGACCCTGTCGGCCATCGCCGGGGTGGGCTTCGACCAGATCGGCCCGGTATCGGCGATGGCGCTGATGGCCCAAAGCCTCGGTGGTCCGCTGGTGCTGGCGGTCATCCAGGCCGTGATCACCTCCCGCACCCTGTACCTGGGCGGGACGACCGGTCCGGTGAAGTTCATGAACGACGCGCAGCTCAACGCACTCGACCACGGCTACACCTACGGGCTGCTGTGGGTCGCCGGAGCCGCGATCATCGTCGGCGCCGCCGCGCTGTTCATCGGCTACACCCCGGAGCAAGTGGCCCACGCCCAAGAGGTGAAGGAAGCGATCGACGCCGGCGAGCTGTAATCCCGGTCGTCACGCGGAGCTCAACCGTCTCAGGAGTCCCTGCACTTGTTGAGTGTCTTTGTGCCCGCCTCACAGCGACAAATTAAGTTGTCGCTCGGAGGCGGGCACAAACAGTAGTGGCGCCCGCAGAGACTGGTGTGGCAGCTGTGACTACACCGCCCGGCCGACCTCGACCGGGCCGCCGCCACTAGGCTTGCCGCCTGTGATCACCCGGATGTCCGAGCTGTTCGTGCGCACATTGCGCGACGATCCCGCCGACGCGGAAGTCCCCAGCCACAAACTGCTCATCCGAGCCGGCTACGTCCGCCCCGTCGCGCCCGGGTTGTACAGCTGGTTGCCGTTGGGACTGCGGGTCCTGCGCAACATCGAACGCGTCGTCCGCGACGAGATGAACGCCATCGGCGGCCAGGAAATCCTGTTTCCCGCGCTGCTGCCGCGGGCGCCCTACGAGACCACCAACCGCTGGACCGAATACGGCGACGGCGTGTTCCGGCTCAAGGACCGCCGCGGCAACGACTATCTCCTGGGGCCCACCCACGAAGAGCTGTTCACCCTGACCGTCAAGGGTGAATACAGCTCGTACAAGGACTTCCCGCTCACGCTGTATCAGATCCAGACCAAGTACCGCGACGAAGCCCGTCCACGGGCCGGCATCCTGCGCGGCCGGGAGTTCGTCATGAAGGACTCCTACTCCTTCGACATCGACGCCTCCGGGCTCAAGAACTCCTACCACGCGCACCGGGAGGCCTACCAGCGCATCTTCGACCGGCTCGGGGTCCGCTACGTCATCGTGTCGGCGGTATCGGGCGCGATGGGCGGCAGCGCCTCCGAAGAATTCCTCGCCGAAAGCCCGATCGGCGAAGACACCTTCGTGCGGTGCCTGGAATCGGGTTACGCAGCCAACGTCGAGGCCGTCGTTACCGCGCGCCCGGACTCGCTGCCCACCGACGGCCTGCCCGCCGCTGAAGTCCACGACACCGGTGACACCCCGACCATCGCCACGCTGGTCGACTGGGCCAACCGTGCCGACCTGGGCCGCACCATCACCGCCGCGGACACGCTGAAAAACGTCCTGGTCAAGGTCCGCCAACCCGGCGGTGAGTGGGAACTGCTGGCCATCGGCGTGCCCGGCGACCGCGAGGTCGACGAGAAGCGGCTGGGCGCGGCGCTGGAACCCGCCGACTACGCCTTCCTCGGCGACGACGACTTCGCCCGGTACCCCTTCCTGGTGAAGGGCTATATCGGCCCGAAAGCGCTGCGCGACAACGACGTTCGCTACCTGGTCGACCCGCGGGTGGTGGACGGCACCAGCTGGATCACCGGCGCGGACGAGCCGGGCCGCCACGTCGTCGGCCTGGTGGCCGGCCGCGACTTCACCGCCGACGGCACCATCGAAGCCGCCGAGGTGCGCGCAGGTGATCCCTCGCCGGACGGCGCCGGCCCGCTGGTCATGGCCCGCGGCATCGAGATCGGGCACATCTTTCAACTCGGCCGCAAATACACCGACGCCTTCACCGCCGACGTGCTCGGCGAGGACGGCAAGCCGGTGCGGCTGATCATGGGGTCCTACGGCATCGGGGTGTCCCGGCTGGTCGCCGTCGTCGCCGAACAGCACCACGACGAGCTGGGCCTGCGCTGGCCCGCCGCCGTCGCGCCGTTCGGCGTACACCTGGTCATCGCCAACAAAGATCCCGCGGCTCGGGCCGGAGCCGCTGAGCTGGCCGCGGACCTGGACCGGCTGGGCATCGAGGTGCTGCTCGACGACCGCCAGGCCTCGCCCGGGGTCAAGTTCAAAGACGCCGAACTGCTGGGCATGCCGTGGGTCGTCGTCGTGGGCCGCGGCTGGGCCGACGGCGTCGTCGAACTGCGCGACCGGTTCGGCGGTCAGACCCGCGAGCTGCCCGCCGGGAAATCCCTGGCCACCGAAATCGCCGCGGCCATCAGCAGCTGACTATTCGTTGCCGCCCGGGAACGAGGTGGTGATGGGCCAGGCGCCCAGCACCTTGTTCCAGCGCGCGGCCAGCACCGCGCTCTGCGTCAGCGCGGTCGAGGCGAAGGCGCGGTCATCAGCGGTATCGGCGTGCTCGACCACCGCGCGCCACGCCGTCGCGCCGTCGTTTTCCATCCGCACCGCCAGCCGCGCTGCATCGGCCGGACTGCCCACCTGCGACGGCAGTTGGTAGCCGGGTGCCGCGACGGGCGCATTGGCCTTGCGGGCGGTCAGCATCGCGATGACGTCGTCCCGCCGTTGCCGGTGCTGGTTGAGCGCCTCCACCACCAGGTCGTTGACGCTCGGGGGCGACATCGCCGACACGATGCCGTAGCCGTAAATGGTCGCGTGCTCGACGGTCAGCGCGTCGCTGAGGGCAGTGGTGTCAGCGTCCTTGCCGGACGGAGCCAGTTTCGGCGGCCGGGCGCCGGGTGTGGGCTGGGCCGAGGTCATATCGACGGACCTCCGGGCACCAACGCCACCGTGGCCGACGCCGTGCACGACGCGACTATGGATGCCAGCAGACCCGCCCGGTAACCCGACGAGCTGGCCACCAGCCGACTGGCGCTCTCGGCCGAGGCGTTCAGCGCATCGATGACGTCGGAGACAGGCGGCGGGGGAGGCGGCGGCTCGGCCCCGGTGGGACTGGGACTGGTGCTGCTTGTCTCGCTCGTCGAGGACACCAACTTGCCCGACGCCCGCGAGATCTCGGTGGACAGCGCACGCGCGTGCGCGGCCCGTTGGGTGGCGACCACGGTGAGTGCCGCGGCGATCTGCGGCGGGCTGCCGATCGCGCCGGCCGCGGCCGTCGCCAGCGCGCTGTCGCGTCGGGCCTGGTCCAGCGGTCCCACCAGCTCTTCGACTGACGGAGGCTTAGGGGCCGGCTCGCCGCAGGCGGAGACGACCACCCCCAGTGCAGCGAGAGCGGCCCCACCGGCGAGCACGCCCCGCCTGTTGATGACGGGTACTGCTCTGGGCACAGCAACATCCTGCCATCGATGTGCGCGGCGACCGCGCTGGGCACGGCGCCCGGCGAGGTCGCGCCGACCTGGGAGCCCTCGTCGATCGCCATTCCTGGCGTATCGTTGGTAGCTGGTACACCTGGAATCCACCGACTGCCGGCAGCTGGCCGGCGGCAGGACGCCGGGAGCCGCGCGCAACAGAAAAGGGCGGCCCTTCCCGCCCGTGTCCGGGACAACTCAAGATGAGGAGCTCGCCGTGACCACCGGGCTACCTTCGCAGACGCAGGTGATCGAGTTACTCGGTGAAGAATTCGCGCGCGCCGGCTACGAAATCGAAGAGGTGGTCATCGACTCCGGCGCCCGCCCGCCGCGGATCACGGTGATCGCCGACGGCGATACAGCCCTCGACCTGGACACGATCGCCGCGCTGTCGCGCTCGGCGTCGACTTTGCTAGACGACCTTGACAATATCGACGACCGCTATGTCCTCGAGGTCAGCTCACCAGGGGTGGAACGACCGCTCACCCGCGCCAAACACTTCCGCCGGGCCCGCGGTCGCAAGGTCCAGCTCAGGCTCTCCGACGGTACCGAGCTGACCGGGCGCATCGGGGAGACGACCGACGACGCGACGGCGCTGGTGGTCCGGCAGGGCCGGCAGTGGAGCGTGCGGCAGATCCCGCTCGCCGACATCGTCACTGCCGTGGTGCAAGTCGAATTTTCGTCGCCAAGCCCAGCCGAGCTGGAACTGGCGACTACGGGTCGGGCCACTGAAACGGAGGCCGGAACATGAACATCGACATGGCTGCGCTGCACGCGATCGAAGTGGACCGTGGCATCTCGGTCAATGAGCTCCTGGAAACGATCAAGTCCGCGCTGCTCACCGCCTACCGGCACACCCAGGGCCATCAGCAGGACGCGCGCATCGAGATCGACCGCAAGACCGGAGTCGTTCGCGTCATCGCCCGCGAGGTGGACGAGGACGGCAACCTCATCAGCGAATGGGACGACACCCCCGAAGGCTTCGGCCGCATCGCGGCCACCACCGCCCGTCAGGTCATGCTGCAACGCTTCCGCGACGCCGAGAACGAACGCACGTACGGGGAGTTCTCCACCCGCGAAGGAGAGATCGTCGCCGGCGTCATCCAGCGCGACAGCCGCGCCAATGCCCGCGGCCTGGTCGTGGTGCGCATGGGCAGCGAGACGAAAGCGTCTGAGGGCGTGATCCCGGCCGCCGAGCAGGTCCCCGGTGAAAGCTACGAGCACGGCAATCGGCTGCGCTGCTATGTCGTCGGGGTGACCCGCGGCGCCCGGGAACCGCTGATCACCCTCTCGCGCACCCACCCCAACCTGGTGCGCAAGCTGTTCTCGCTGGAGGTCCCGGAAATCGCCGACGGGTCGGTGGAGATCGTCGCGGTGGCCCGCGAAGCCGGCCACCGCTCCAAGATCGCGGTGACCTCGCGGGTACCTGGCCTGAACGCCAAAGGCGCCTGCATCGGCCCGATGGGCCAGCGGGTGCGGAACGTGATGAGCGAGCTCTCCGGCGAGAAGATCGACATCATCGATTACGACGAGGACCCGGCCCGCTTCGTCGCCAACGCGCTGTCCCCGGCCAAAGTGGTCTCGGTGTCGGTCATCGACCAGAACGCCCGGGCCGCCCGCGTGGTGGTGCCCGACTTCCAGTTGTCCCTGGCCATCGGAAAGGAAGGCCAAAACGCGCGGCTGGCCGCCCGGCTGACCGGATGGCGCATCGACATCCGCGGCGATTCGCCAGGCCAGCAGGCCGGTCATCCCGAACACGGCGCCAGCCGCGGGATGGCCCACGAGCGCTGAATACGCGCCCGGAACTTGACGCGTGTCCCGGGTGGTTCGGGCTACCTCGCGGGTGACGCTAGACTTAGCCGTGATCCAGCGCGAGCCTTCGGACTCGGCGCACCGAAGCATCGGACCGGTGCGGACGTGTGTCGGGTGCCGAAAGCGTGAGCTGGCCGTCGAACTGCTTCGCGTGGTGGCTGAGTCGACCGGGAACGGCACGTACGCCCTGGTCGTTGACACAGTCAGACGCCGGCCGGGACGGGGTGCGTGGGTGCATCCCGAACCGCGGTGCGTACATCAGGCGATTCGGCGGCGAGCTTTCCAACGCGCGCTGCGCATCACCGGTTCACCGGACACCTCCGCGGTGGTCGAGCACGTCGGTTCTCTCGACGGGCCCGCTCACCGCGCAACAGAACAGGTAGCAACGAACATGAGCACACCGTGAAGTCCCGATGACCATGCGTCATAGCTAAACCCGAGGCGCGGCCCACCGACTGTCGCCTCACAGACAGGAGATGTAGTGGCAGGTAAGGCCCGCGTACACGAGTTGGCAAAGGAACTCGGTGTAACCAGCAAGGAAGTGCTCGCCCGGCTTAGTGAACAGGGCGAATTCGTCAAATCCGCATCCTCGACGGTGGAGGCGCCCGTCGCCCGCCGGTTGCGTGAGTCATTCGGCGGCAGCAAGCCGGCGCCCGCCAAAGACGGAGCGAAGGCCCCCGCGAAGACAGCCGCCGCCCCGGTGGCCAAGGCTCCGGACGCCACGCTCGACCGGGCCCTCGACAAAGCGATCGACACGGTCGCCGGCAACGGCGCACCGGCCGGCGCGCCCGCCCGAGCCGCTGACGGTGGCGGTTCGGCCCCCGCGGCTCCCGCACCGGCCGGGACCACGGCCAAGCCGGCGCCCCCGGCACCGCCGACGCCCACCCCGCCGCCGGGTCGTCCCGGGCCCAGGCCGGCGGCACCCACTCCCGGTGATCGGGCGCCGCATCCCGGCATGACCCCGGGACCGCGTCCCGGTCCGCCGATGCCCAAGCCGGGTGTGCGCACCCCGCGCGTCGGCAACAACCCGTTCTCGTCGGCGCAGCCCGTCGACCGTCCCATCCCGCGCCCGCAGGCCCCGCGCCCCGGCGCGCCCCGGCCCGGAGCGCCGCGTCCCGGTGGAGCGTCCCCGGGCAGCATGCCGCCGCGTCCCGGCGGTGCCGCAGGGCAAGGCCGTCCGCCGCGCCCGGGTGCCCCTCGGCCCGGTGGTGGCCGTCCCGGCGGCGTCGGTGGTCGACCTGACGGCGGTGGCGGTAACTACCGCGGCGGCGGTGGCGTCGGTGCCGCCCCAGGCGGCGGTGGCGGCTTCCGCGGCCGTCCCGGCGGTGGTGGCGGCGGTGGCCGCCCCGGCCAGCGCGGCGGTGCCGCCGGTGCCTTCGGTCGTCCCGGCGGTGCGCCCCGGCGTGGCCGCAAGTCCAAGCGGGCCAAACGCGCCGAATACGAGAACATGCAGGCCCCGGTCGTCGGTGGGGTGCGGTTGCCGCACGGCAACGGCGAGACCATCCGGCTGGCCCGCGGCGCGTCGCTGTCCGACTTCGCCGACAAGATCAACGCCAACCCGGCCGCGCTGGTGCAGGCGTTGTTCAACCTCGGTGAGATGGTGACCGCCACGCAGTCGGTCGGTGACGAGACACTCGAGCTGCTGGGCAGCGAGATGAACTACAACGTGCAGGTCGTGTCCCCCGAGGACGAAGACCGAGAGCTGCTGGAATCGTTCGACCTGACCTATGGCGAGGACGAGGGCGGCGAGGAAGACCTGCAGACCCGCCCACCGGTGGTGACCGTCATGGGTCACGTCGACCACGGTAAGACCCGGCTGTTGGACACCATCCGTAAGGCCAACGTCCGCGAGGGCGAGGCCGGCGGCATCACCCAGCACATCGGCGCCTACCAGGTCAGCGTCGACCTCGACGGCACCGAGCGGCTGGTCACCTTCATCGACACCCCGGGTCACGAGGCGTTCACCGCCATGCGTGCCCGCGGTGCGAAGGCCACCGACATCGCCATCCTGGTGGTCGCGGCCGACGACGGGGTGATGCCCCAGACGGTGGAGGCGATCAACCACGCTCAAGCCGCCGACGTGCCGATCGTGGTGGCGGTCAACAAGATCGACAAGGAAGGCGCCGATCCGGCCAAGATTCGCGGCCAGCTGACCGAGTACGGGCTGGTGGCCGAGGACTTCGGTGGCGACACCATGTTCGTCGACATCTCGGCCAAGCAGGGCACCAACATCGAGCAGTTGCTCGAAGCGGTGCTGCTGACCGCCGACGCGGCGCTGGACCTGCGGGCCAACCCGGACATGGAGGCCCAGGGTGTGGCCATCGAGGCGCACCTGGACCGCGGCCGCGGGCCGGTGGCGACGGTGCTGGTGCAACGCGGCACATTGCGGGTCGGCGACTCGGTGGTCGCCGGCGACGCCTACGGCCGGGTGCGCCGCATGGTCGACGAGCACGGCGACGACGTCGAGGCGGCGCTGCCGTCGCGGCCGGTGCAGGTCATCGGCTTCACCTCGGTGCCCGGTGCCGGTGACAACTTCCTGGTCGTCGACGAGGACCGGATCGCCCGCCAGATCGCCGACCGGCGCAGCGCCCGCAAGCGCAACGCGCTGGCCGCACGCAGCCGCAAGCGGATCAGCCTCGAGGACCTGGATTCGGCGCTGAAGGAAACCAGCCAGCTCAACCTGATCCTCAAGGGCGACAACGCCGGTACCGTCGAAGCGCTCGAGGAGGCCCTGATGGGCATCCAGGTCGACGACGAGGTGGAACTGCGGGTCATCGACCGCGGGGTCGGTGGCATCACCGAGACCAACGTCAACCTGGCATCGGCCTCGGATGCGGTGATCATCGGCTTCAACGTGCGTGCCGAAGGCAAGGCGACCGAGCTGGCCAACCGCGAAGGCGTGGAGATCCGCTACTACTCGGTGATCTACCAGGCGATCGACGAGATCGAGAAGGCCCTGCGCGGCATGCTCAAGCCGATCTACGAGGAGAACCAGCTGGGCCAGGCCCAGATCCGGGCGCTGTTCCGGTCCTCGAAGGTGGGTCTGATCGCCGGCTGCATGATCACCTCCGGGGTGGTGCGCCGCAACGCCAAAGCGCGCCTGCTGCGCGACAACATCGTGATCGCCGAGAACCTGACGATCCACTCGTTGCGACGGGAGAAGGACGACGTGACCGAGGTCCGGGAGGGCTTCGAGTGCGGTATGACGCTGGGCTACTCCGACATCAAGGAAGGCGACGTCATCGAGTCCTACGAGCTGGTGCAGAAGGAAAGGTCCTAATGGCCGATCCGGCCCGCGCGCGCCGGTTGGCCAAGCGGATCAGCACCATCGTCGCCTCGGCGATCGAATACGAGATCAAGGACCCGGGCTTGGCCGGGGTGACCATCGTGGACACGAAGGTGACCGCCGACCTGCATGACGCGACCGTTTACTACAGCGTCATGGGTCCCACCCTCGACGACGAGCCGGACTATGCGGCGGCCGCGGCGGCGCTGGAGCGGGCCAGGGGAGTGTTGCGCTCGAAGGTCGGCGCCGGCACCGGTGTGCGGTTCACGCCGACGTTGACGTTCCTGCGGGACACCACGACAGACAACGTCAATCGGATGGAAGAGTTGCTGGCCCGCGCCCGTGCGGCGGACGCGGATCTGGCGCGCGTGCGGGTCGGCGCCAAGCCGGCCGGAGACGCCGATCCCTATCGGGAGAGGGCGTCGACAGGACCATTGTCGGGGGCAGCCGAGGAAGACATCGATGACCACGATCGACCGGAAGACTGAGCCGGCCCACATGCAGCGCCTGAAAGGGGCGCGCGTCGATGCTGTCGGCGCCGCCCGGTTGTTATCCGCTTCGGATCGGACCGCAGTCGTCTGTCACGTGCATCCCGACGCCGACACGGTCGGCGCGGGGCTGGCGCTGGCTTCGGTGCTGGACCGGTGCGGTCAACACGTCGAGGTCAGCTTCGCCACACCGGCCGCGCTGCCGGAGTCGCTGCGCTCATTGCCCGGTTGTCAGCTGTTGGTGCGCCCCCAGGACATGTCCCGCGACGTGGACTTGGTTGTGACGGTCGACGTCCCCAGCATCAACCGGCTCGGCGGCCTGAGCGATCTGGCCGCCGACGGTCAAGAGGTCCTGGTGATCGACCACCACGCCTCCAATGAGTTGTTCGGCACAGCCAATTTCGTTGACGCTTCGGCCGATTCGACGACCATGCTGATCGCCGAGATTCTCGATGCGTGGGGCCAGCCGATCGACCACGGCGTAGCGCATTGCATCTACGCGGGGTTGACCACCGACACCGGCTCCTTCCGCTGGGCCAGCGCGCGGGCGTTGCGGCTGGCGGCCCGGCTGGTGGACCTCGGCGTGGACAACGCCGCGATCAGCCGGTCGCTCATGGACACCCATCCGTTCGTGTGGTTGCCGATGCTGTCGCGGGTGCTGGGCTCGGCGCGCCTGGTGCCCGAGGCGGCCGGTGGTCGCGGTCTGGTCTATGCGGTTGTGCCGCATGAGGATTGGGTCACCTCTCGCCCCGAAGAAGTGGAGAGTGTGGTCGATATCGTCCGCACCACGCAACAGGCGGAGGTCGCGGCGGTGTTCAAGGAGATCGACCCGCAGGAGTGGTCGGTGTCGATGCGGGCCAAGAACGACGTCGATTTGGCATCGGTGGCGGCGCATTTCGGCGGCGGCGGGCATCGACTGGCTGCCGGGTACTCGACCACCGGCTCCATCGACGATGCCGTCTCCGCGCTGCGCGGCGCCTTGGGCTGACCGCGCTTGACCGAACAGCGGCCGGCGTCCGACCCTCCCGCCGCGGGAGGCCGACAGATCGCCGCGCTGGCTCTGCCGGCATTGGGGGTGTTGGCCGCCGAACCGCTGTACTTGCTGTTCGACACCGCGGTGGTGGGGCGGCTGGGAGCGGTGTCGCTGGCCGGTCTGGCGATCGGCAGCCTGATTCTCGGCGTGGTCAGCTCCCAGTCGATCTTCCTGTCCTACGGCACGACGTCACGCTCGGCGCGCTACTTCGGCGCGGCCCACCGGGCGGCCGCGGTCAACGAGGGTGTCCAGGCCACCTGGCTGGCGCTGGGGTTGGGCGTGTTGGTGGTCGCGGTGGTGGAAGTGGTTGCCGTGCCGATGATTTCGGCTATTGCGGGCGGTAGGTCCGGCGACCTCATGGCCGCGGCGCTGCCGTGGCTGCGGATCGCCATCGTGGGCGTGCCGGCCATCTTGGTATCCCTGGCCGGGAACGGCTGGATGCGCGGTGTGCAGGACACCGTGCGACCGCTGCGCTACGTCGTCATCGGCTTCGGACTGTCAGCCCTGCTGTGCCCGGTGCTGGTGTACGGCTGGTTCGGGTTACCCCGCTGCGGATTGTCTGGATCGGCGGTCGCCAACCTGGTCGGGCAATGGTCGGCCGCGTTGCTGTTCGGCGCCGCGTTGTTGGCCGAGCGGGTGCCGTTACGAATTGACCCGCCGGTGCTGCGAGCCCAGTTGCTGCTGGGCCGTGATCTGTTCCTGCGCAGTCTGGCGTTCCAGACCTGCTTCGTCTCGGCAGGTGCGGTCGCGGCGCGCTTCGGTGCCGCCGCATTGGCCGCCCATCAGGTGGTGTTGCAACTGTGGAGTTTCCTTGCGCTCGTTCTTGATTCGCTGGCCATCGCCGCGCAGTCGCTGGTCGGCGCCGCGTTGGGGGCCGGGGACGTCCCGCACGCCAAGTCGGTGGCGTGGCGGGTGAGCGCATTCTCCCTGTTGGCGGCCGCCGTTTTGGCCGGCGCGCTGGCCGCCGGGGCCTCGGTGTTGCCTGGGGTGTTCACCCATGACCGGTCGGTACTCGCCGAGATCGACGTGCCGTGGTGGTTCCTGGTGGCCCAATTGCCCTGCGCTGGAATCGTGTTCGCACTCGACGGGGTGCTGCTGGGCGCCGGCGATGCGGCGTTCATGCGCACCGCCACCCTCCTCAGCGCACTGATCGGATTCCTGCCGCTGATCTGGCTGTCATTGGCCTACGGCTGGGGATTGGCCGGGATCTGGTCGGGATTGAGCACGTTCGTGGTTCTGCGCCTGGTTTTCGTGGGATGGCGGGCGCTGTCCGGCCGCTGGGCGGTGACCGGAACGGGATAGGACTCAGTGACCGCTGGGTATGCCGTTGACCCAAATCAAGAGCGCCCCGAAGAAAGCGGCGACGACCATCGCGGCTCCCAGCGCCGGCCACAGCCACAGCGTGGTGCGGCGGATACCCGCGACCACCATCCCGATGCCTGCCACGGCGACGGCTGCCACCTCGCCGTCCACCACGACGGCCGCCCCGGTGAAGGTGTGATCAAAGAATTTCGAGAACTTCGGGTCATCGCAGTTATCGCTGCAGATCGGCAGGAACGCCCACAGCGACGGCACCAGCGCGGCCAGCAATCCCAACGCACACAACGCCACCAAGGCGAAAGACAACAGCACGGTGGCAACGATGTCGGCCGTCGAGCGAGGCGGTCGTCTCGACGGCGGTACCAGCGGTGTCAGCGGACTTGCGACCGTCCGCGCTGCAGCACGGCCTCCCGATTGGCGGCGATGTCGTCGCCGCTGGTGCGAAACTGCCTGGCGGCCATGGCTTCCAACCACAGTCCCGCGCTGTTCTGGGACTCGTCGATGCGGTGGTAGGAGGCCAGCAGTGCTCGCACCGCATCCTGGTTGTTGCCGACGATCGACGCCGCGACCTGGCGGGCCGCGTTGAGCAGCTGCTCGTGCGGCACCACCTCGGTGACCAGACCGGCGCGCAGCGCATCGGCGGCTGACAGGTAGTCGCCGGTCATGCTCATCCGCCGAGCCAGTCCCACTCCGACCTTCTGCGGCAACCGCACGCTCAACCCCCAGGTGGGCAACAGACCCACCCGTGCGTGCGTGTCGGCGAAACGCGCCTGCTCTGAGGCGATCAAGATGTCGCAGTACAGCGCCAACTCCAGCCCGCCGGTGACCGCAGCGCCGTTGATGGCACCGATAACCGGCTTGGTCATCGCCGGCCAGCGCGGCGAAATATCGGGCAGCGCGGTTTGCCCGCCCAACTCCTTGAGATCCAAACCGGCGCAGAACACCGGATCGGCGCCGGTGACGATGACCACGTCGACGTCGTCGTCGGTCTCGGCATCGGACAAGGCGCCGAAGAATTGATCCCGAAGCGCCGCGGACAGGGCGTTGCGAGATTGCGGGCGGTTGAGGGTCAGCGTGCGCACCCGCTCTTCGGTCTGGATCAGCAGGATGTCGTCGGTCATGGCATTCACCGTAGCGGTCACATCAGTCCCACAAGCCTCTGCCTCGGATGGCTCTTTGTGACCGCTGCGCCCCGCCTGCAGCCGCCTATCGTTGAGGCATGTGCCGGAACATCACCGAACTGCGCGGGCTGGAGCCCCCAGCCACCCCTGAAGAGATCGCTGCCGCGTCGCGGCAATACGTCCGCAAGGTCAGCGGCATCACCCATCCCTCGGCCGTCAACGTCGAGGCGTTCGAGGCCGCCGTTGCCGAGGTCACGGCCACCACCACCCGGTTGCTGGACGCTCTGAGCCCGCGGCGTCAGCCGCCGAAAACCGTACCGCCGCTGCGCCGGCCGGAAGTGATCGCCCGGCTGGCCGGCGCGCCGTCGAAGTGACGCCGGCGCTCAAGGAGTGGAGCGCGGCGGTGCATGCGCTGCTCGACGGACGCCAGACCGTCCTGTTGCGCAAGGGCGGCATCGGCGAGAAGCGCTTCGAGGTGACCGCTCGAGAATTCCTGCTATTTCCGACGGTGGCGCACAGCCACGCCGACCGGGTCCGCCCCGAGCATCGCGACCTGTTGGCCGACGCGGCCGCCGACAGCACCGAATCCGAACTCACCTTGCGGGCGGCCGCCAAAGTGGTTGCGGCGCTGCCCGTCAACCGGCCGGAGGGTCTCGAACAGATCCAAGACCTGCACATCTGGACCGCCGAATCGGTGCGCGCCGACCGGCTCGACTTTCGGCCCAAGCACAAGCTCGCAGTCCTGGTGGTTTCCACAATCCCGCTCACCCAGCCGGCCCGGCTGGCGCGCGCCCCGGAATATGCGGGCTGCAAGAGCTGGGTCGAACTGCCGGCCGCGCCGACCCTGGCCGCGCCGGTGCACGACGACAGCGTGCTCGCCGAGATCGCCGCCCGGGTCCGCGACGCCGTCGGTTAGCCGACCGGCAACAGCAGTCGCGATTCGCCGAAATGCACGGCGTGAGTGGCCGGCTTGATCTGGCGTGCGGTCAATGCCGGCTCCGCGGTGCCGAGGTTGCGGGCATAGCGGGGAAACCAGCTGCCGGCGATCAGGACGCGCACGCGTGAGCCGGCGCGGAACCGGTGCGCGACGGCGTCGAGTTCGATTCGGACCGTTTCCGGAGCGTCACCCAGGCGGCGGTAGCC
>NZ_LZLE01000356.1 GCF_001673155.1 Mycobacterium sp. 1423905.2
GTGGTGCTCCGCCCAGTCGGGAGATGTTGGATGGCTTCCTACCTGATTGCCGCACCAGAACCGCTGGCGGCGGCTGCGGCGGACTTTGCCCGGATCGGATCCGCTCTGAGGTCGGCGAACGTCGCGGCCGCGGCGGCAACGACACAGGTTGTGTCCGCGGCTCAGGACGAGGTCTCCGCGGCGATAGCGACGCTGTTCGGCGCGTTCGGTCAGGAGTATCAGGCGCTCACAGCGCAGACCGCCTTGTTTCATGACGAGTTTGTGCGGGCGTTGAGCGTTGGGGCCGGGGCCTACTCCGCGGCTGAGGCCGCCAACGTGACCCCGTTGCAGACCTTCGAAGACGACCTGTTGGCGCTGATCAATGCACCCACCAACACGTTGCTGGGGCGGCCTCTGATAGGCGACGGCGCCAACGGTGCGCCGGGTACCGGTCAAGCCGGCGGCGCTGGCGGCATCTTGTGGGGCAGTGGTGGCAACGGTGGGTCTGGATTCACCCAGACGGCCAACGGCGTGGCCGGAGGTAACGGCGGCAGCGCCGGGCTCTTTGGCAACGGGGGCGCCGGGGGTGGCGGTGGAGCCGGCGCCAGCGGCGGTAGCGGCGGTACCGGCGGAATCCTGTACGGAAACGGCGGCGCAGGCGGTTTGGGAGGCGCTGCTCTGGCGGGCGTTAACGGTGGGAACCCCGGCGCCGGCGGCGCTGGCGGCAACGCTTTGCTGTTCGGCAGCGGTGGAGCCGGCGGCCAGGGCGGCACCGGTCTGACCGGCACCACCGCCGTCACCCCGGACAACGGCACGGCCGCCACTGGCAGCGCCGGGTTGGTCGCGACCCAGGTCGGCTTTACCGGTGGTGCCGGCGTCGATGGTGCTGTTGGTCAGGTCGGCGGTACTGGTGGGACAGGCGGGTCCCCAGATTTCCTGTTTACCGGCTCGGTTCCCGGCGCGGACACCAGTGGTGGCACCGGAGGCGTCGGCGGTGTCGGCGGATTCGGTAGCGACGCTGGAGCCGCCGGCAGTGGCGGGATGGGCGGTGCCGGCGGTGTCGGGGGCAATGGCGGGCTGCTGTTCGGTAGCGGCGGGGCCGGCGGACACGGTGGCACCGGCGGCACGGGCGGCGCCGGCGGTATTGCGGCGAACGGTGGTGCCGGCGGTGCCGGGGGTAGCTCCACCTCTAGGGCCAGCTTTATTGCTGTCACTGCTGTCGGCGGAACCGGCGGCACCGGCGGCGTGGGCGGCGTCGGCGGTACCGGCGGATCGGGCGGCGCCGGAGGTGTCGGGGGGGCCGGCGGCCACGGCGGGCTGCTGTTCGGTGCCGGCGGTGCCGCCGGCACCGGGGGCACGGGTGGTCTCGGCGGATCCGGCGGTCTCGGCGGTGACGGCGGATCGGCGGGCAACGGTGGGAATAGCTCAGCGATCGCGACGCAGGTCGGTGAGAAATCGTTCGGCGGCAACGGAGGTCTCGGAGGCAGCGGTGGCGTCGGCGGTACGGGCGGTGCCGGCGGTGCCGGCGGTGCCGCCGGCGCAGCGGGGGAGGGAGGCTTCCTCGGCCAAGCCGGATCCAGCGGCAGCGCGGGCGTGGGCGGCGCCGGCGGTGTTGGCGGCGGCGGCGGCGACGGTGGCGATGGCGGGAAAGGCGGGACCGCGACTGGCGGCAATGACAGCATCAAGACGCCGGGCAGCCCCGGAAGCGGCGGCACGGCCGGGGGCGGGGGAGCCGGTAAACAGGAAATCTGGGGACCCGCCTGTCCCACCAGTACCGCCGACCTGACCAACAGCACCATCGACGCCGGCACCACCGGTAAAGCCGACCTGGGTCGCGACCAACCCGGCGCTGCCAGTGGCGGCCGTGCCGTTGTCCGGGGTGACGGCGGTGGTGCCGGTCAGACCGGTGCCGCCCTGGCCGCCGGCTCCACCGCTGCCGAACAGCAAAGCGTTGCCGCCAGCGCCGCCGTC
>NZ_LZLE01000357.1 GCF_001673155.1 Mycobacterium sp. 1423905.2
AGCCGCAGCCGGTCCATCACGAGCCGCCGAGCCCGTCGGTGTTCGGGCACGAGCCGCCTGCGACGCACACACCGCCGCCACCGACACCAGCGCCGGCACCAAAGCCACCACCAACACCCGCCTGACCACCAACGACACCACCAATACCAGCCTGGCCACCAACGGCCCCACCAATGCCGGCCTGGCCGCCGACGCCAGCACCGGCACCGAAGCCACCGCCGATTCCGGCCTGACCACCGACGCCGGCACCAACACCGAAGCCACCGCCAATCCCAGCTTGACCACCGATCACTCCGCCGATCCCGGCCTGACCACCGACACCGGCGCCAACGCCCAAGCCGCCGCCGATCCCAGCTCCCGCGCCACCGCCTAGGCCCAGGCCAAGACCGGCACCGATCTGGCCACCGATGGCTGCCTGACCGCCTAAGCCGAAGCCCAGCCCAGCACCTAGACCGGTCTGAGCACCAACGCCGAGACCTGCACCGATCTGAGCACCGATTCCGGCTTCAAAGCCAGCGCCGAAGCCCAGACCCGTTTGTGCGCCAAAGCCCACTGGGGCGCCGAAACCGACCGGGGCGCCAAAGCCGAAACCGACCGGCGCGCCGAAGCCGAAGCCCGCCGGTGCACCGAAACCGGCCGGGCCGCCGAAACCGATCGGAGACCCGAACCCGCCCGTCGGCTCAGCGAACCCGAAGCCAGGAGCGAAGCCGCCCAAGCCCGTCTGCCAACCCAGGCCTAAGCCGCTCGCGAGCCCAGCACCCACATCAGTCACGACGGCATCAGCCAACCCGGCCCCGACATCCGCGGCAACGACTCCCGCATCCCCGGCCACCGCAGCAGCGTCACCAATCACCGCCCCGGCGTCCTGAGCAATCAGGCCGGGAACGTACGCGGCGTCCTGCGCGATCAACCCGGGGACGTACGAAGGACCGCCAGCAATGTAGCCGGGGTCGTATCCGTAGTCCGGGGTCGGCGCGAACCCATACTGATCAGCCACCACCTGTTGCAGACCACCGACCGGGTCGACCGGGTCGAGGGCGAGACCAGGCACCGCACTAGCCGCCACGGAGGAGAACTCGTCGGGCGAGATATTGATCAAGCCGGCGTTGGTCATGGCTTGCCCGGGAGCGGCGACGAAGGACCGCGCCGCCTCTTCACTGCGGAACAGGCTCAGGATGTAGTCGATAAGCGAGGCCATCTTCTTCCCTTCGATCATGTGGGCCGCCGCACGGGCGGCGCTCTGCGATTCACGCTATGGATTCCGGCGCTTCGCCGAATCGGGGCGAGAACCCCCAGTCGATAGGGCATCCACCGGGGTTGCGGGGCCCCCAGGGTTAGGGGGTTAGGGGCATGGCGGGGGTTCTTTCGGGCAGCCGGACAGCACCCCGGAACCGCCGCATTTAAGCTGCTCAACGCGTTAAAAGAACTCCGCCTAGCCGTCAGGCGAGCAGCGAAACTACCCGTGAATACCGAAGTCTGGGTGGTCTGGCTGAGGAGCATCCGGATGAACGACCGGGTGGTGCCAGAGGCCCGGGTCGTCGGGAGGAAAGCCGCCGTGAGGAGCGCCCCACTCGTGCACCTCACCATCGGTGACCAGGAAAGACGGATCATGCGGTGCCACGCTGACCGGTTGCGGCTCCGCGGGCAGCTCAACCGGCTGATGCACGATCGGCTGTTGGATCACACCGTTCGCCGGCTGGTGGTAGGAGACAACGGTCGCCGGCGTATGAGGAGCGAAGGCATCAAAGGCAGCCGTCGCCGCACCGCTCGCCCACACGTTGCTGTGCTCGGCGATCTGGCTTCCACCGGCGGCTCCGGCAGGATTTCCCATCGACAGGGAATCCGACACCATGGGAATCAGATTATTGACGTCTACGCTGGTCACATCAACGAGGTGGGCGTCGGCGATCGATTTCGCCGGGTCCGCGGCATACCGGGCGGCCGCTTCGGGATCGCGTACTAGAGATATGACAAAGTCGAGTAGCGAGTTTGCCACTACGCGCCTCCTTGCCGCACCCGATTCAGCGCCAAGCCGAAGCCCGATCACTTGCCACGATGTTATCGGTTCAAGAGGACGGTTGTGATCGGTGCGCAACCCGACTGGCTTATAACGGTATTAGGGGATGGCATATTAGGGGAATTACGGGGATTGGCGGTGGCGATTTGATCGACATGCCAGGTGCAACGCTGTGACGGGCGCACCGTTCGACTTCCCGCCGGCGGCGCGTGACGCGTTGCGAGACGTCGCCAACGCGGCGACGGTTCCGGTCAAGGTGTTGTTCAGCGGCGGTATCGGAACCGGCAAGACGACGATTCTGAGCGCCGCCCGCGACACGCTTCGCAACGGCGGACTGACCGTGCTCGGACAGGCGCCGCGCAACGGTGACGAGTCCGGCGCCGCACTCGTCGTCGACGACCTCCACCTCCTCAGCGACTCAGAACTGCTCCGCCTTACCGAATGCATTGCCGACCCGCACGCCACCGTCGTCGCCGCCACCGAAGCCCGCGAACAGCGACCCGCTTTGCGAGCCCTGGTGACCGCCATCGAGCGGGAACGTCCGCGCATACCGCTCGGCAGACTGCCAGTTGGCGAGCACCTGCTCGACTGCACCGCAGGGCTGCCGTTGCTTGTCAGCGCGGTAGCCGAAAGCGATGAATCTCCGGACCGTGCGGCCACATTCGCATTGCTGGAACGGTTGCGCCGACTGGACGATCCGGTCCTCGACACGTTGCTCATCATGTCGCTGGCGACAAGCCTCGGCAGTACCGATGTGGCTGGCGCACAGCATGTTTCGATTTCCGAGGCGCGCGATCTGGTCGATCGAGCGCGGGCCAGCGGACTCGTCGATCCGTCGCATCCACCGGCGTTCCGGCAATTGGTTCACGATTGCGTCGCCCAACTGGTCGGCAATGCACGCCATCACCAGGCCGAAATCTCCTTGCTGCGTTCCCAATTGGAGATCGCAGGGGTGTCCCTCGACTTTGCTTTGGGGCTTGCCGAACACGGGCTGCGCGACGATCGACTGGCCGCCATCCTGGCGCAGCATGCGCAGGACGCGGGCGGCGATCCGGTCCAGTCGGCGCGACTGTACAAGGCAGCGATACGAGCCGGCGCCCAAAGTTTGACGTCACGACTGGCCGATGCGCTCGCGCTCACCGGAGACTGCGTCGGCGCGGCGGCTCTGGCCGACGGACTACTTCCCTCGTCCGATCCCACCGAACGCGCCGCTGCAGTGCGCGTTGCGGCGAGCGTCGCGGCCCACGACGGGAACACTGACCAGGCGGCGGAACTGTTCACCTGGCTTGGTCCGCACCCTGACGCGGTGGTCGGTGCGGCCGCCGCGATCGTGCTGGCCGCTCACGGCGATCTTCCCGCAGCCCGGGCGGCACTGCGCCTCAAGGATGCCGGTCCACCGACGATTGCCGCACGGGCTTCCCGCGGTCTTGCCGAAGGACTGCTCGCGACCATGGATCAGCCTTACCAGGCGGCCATGGCCAAACTCGGCCAGTCCATTGCGACCGAACACGTGATCAGCCAGATCATGCCGGACAGTCCGGCAGCTCTGGTGACGCTGGCCGCCATTCATGGGGGCGATCCGGTTCGGGCCCGCAGTGTGATCGGGCACGCGTTGCGCTCCCCGGCGAACAAGCCGTTCGAACGTCGGCACCTGTTGCTGTCGGGTTGGATCAAGATGCAGGAGGGGCAGCTGACGGCTGCCACCGCCGACGCCACCGCGGCCTGTTCCGGCACGGAGCTGCACCGCCGCGACGCACTGTGGGCGACGGCGTTGCAAACGGCGATCGCCCGCCGCAACGCGGACACCGGTGCGCTGCGGAAGCATTGGTATGCGGCCATGGAGGTGCTTGCCGAGTACACGATCGACCTGTTCGCGCTCCTGCCGTTGGGCGAATTGTGGGTTGCTGCGGCCCGGATGCGCCAAGTCGAGCAACTGCGTCACGCGTTGGATGAGGCGTTCGCGCTGCTCGATTCGCTGGGAAATCCGCCGTTGTGGTCAATCTCACTGCACTGGTCCGGCGTCCATGCCGGAATCCTCAGCAGCTCACCGGAATCGGTGGCCCCGCACGGCCAAGCCCTCAGCGGTGCGGCCACCCGAAGCGCTCTTGCTCAAGTGCTGTCCGGGGCCGGCCGAACGTGGCTCAGAGTGCTCGCCGACCAGGTCAACGTCAATGAAGTCACCGTCGCCGCGCGGTCGCTGTCCCGGGTGGGCCTGACCTCGGACGCCACCCGGCTGGCCGGTCAGGCGGCCCTGCAAACCCCCGACGCCCGAGTATCCGGAGCAATGCTGCAGCTGGCTCGAGACCTCAAACTCGGCACCGGACCCGCCGAAATGCCCACCGAGGCATCCGAAATCGAGTCCTTGGCGGTCAAGGCGCCCCCGCCAGGACAGCCACCGGCCGGGTCGCCGCTGTCGGACCGGGAACGTGAGGTTGCCGAGCTCCTATTATTGGGGTTGCCCTACCGCGACATCGGCGGCCAATTGTTTATCTCCGCGAAAACGGTCGAACACCATGTTGCCCGGATCCGTCGTCGGTTGGGTGCCGGTTCCCGCTCGGAGATGATGTCGATGCTGCGTGCGATGCTGGCGCCACAGGCTTGAACCGCAGGTGAAAGGCACCTACTACGGGCGAGTTAGGACAGCCTTTCTCGCGGTCAGAGTCGAATAGATGTCACTATGGGCTGGCTGAGCAGGTAACAAAGCCGGCCAGCGTAACAATGCATTGGAGATACCTTCGGTGACCACGCAAATGCTCATCAGACTGATAGTGGGCATGGGCATGACGCTCGTCGTGCTCGGATTAGCTGCGCGGCGCGTTCTGTGGCTGTTCAAGTTGGTCACATCGGGCAAGCCCGCGCCCGGGCACACCAACGACCCCGGCAGACGTCTCTGGACGGAGATCGCCGAAGTCTTCGGTCAGCGCCGCCTTTTGAAGTGGTCGATTCCCGGCCTGGCGCACTTCTTCACCATGTGGGGATTCTTCATCCTGTTGACGGTCTACATCGAGGCCTACGGTTATCTCTTCCAGCCAAACTTTCACATCCCGATCATCGGCCGGTGGGACGCGCTGGGCTTCCTCCAGGACTTCTTTGCGACGGCCGTGTTCCTCGGCATCACGACGTTCGCCATCATTCGGCTCCGCCGCGGTCCGCGCGAGATTGGTCGCGCCTCACGGTTCTACGGCTCCCACACCGGTGGTGCCTGGCTGATCCTCTTCATGATCTTCAACGTCATCTGGACCTACGTCCTGGTCCGCGGGTCGGCGGTCAACAACGGCACACTGCCCTACGGCAAGCCGGCATTCCTCTCACACCTGTTCGGCGCCATTCTGCGTCCGCTGGGCCAGCCCGCTAACGAGATCATCGAGACCACCGCGCTGCTTCTGCACATCGGTGTCATGCTGGCCTTCCTGGTCATCGTGCTGCACTCCAAGCACCTGCATATCTTTTCCGCGCCAATCAATGTCGTGTTCAAGCGGTTGCCCGACGGCTTGGGCCCGCTGCTGCCGATCGAGGCCGACGGCAAGCCGATCGACTTCGAAAACCCGCCGGACGATGCCGAATTCGGCCGCGGCAAGATCGAGGACTTCAGCTGGAAGGCGATGCTCGACTTCGCCACCTGCACCGAATGTGGCCGTTGCCAGTCGCAGTGCCCGGCCTGGAACACCGGCAAGCCCCTCTCGCCGAAGCTGGTCATCATGGACCTCCGGGATCACTGGATGGCCAAGGCGCCCTACATCCTTGGCGAGAAGGAAAGCCCGCTGGAGAGCACCCCGGAGGGGGGTCTCGGCGAGAAGCTGCAGCGCGACGAGCATTACGAAGAGCACCACGTGCCCGAGTCCGGCTTCGGCCGGGTGCTCGGTTCTGGACCTGAGCAGGCCACCCGACCGTTGGTCGGCACCGCCGAACAGGGCGGCGTCATCGACCCCGACGTGCTGTGGTCCTGTGTCACCTGCGGCGCCTGCGTCGAGCAGTGCCCGGTCGACATCGAGCACGTCGACCACATCGTGGACATGCGCCGTTACCAGGTGATGATGGAATCGGAGTTCCCCTCCGAACTCTCCGTCCTGTTCAAAAATCTGGAGAACAAGGGCAATCCGTGGGGACAGAACGCATCTGACCGCACCAACTGGATCGACGAGGTCGACTTCGACGTTCCCGTTTACGGTCAGGACGTCGAAAGCTTCGACGGTTACGAGTACCTGTTCTGGGTGGGCTGCGCCGGCGCCTACGACGACAAGGCGAAGAAGACCACCAAAGCCGTCGCCGAACTGCTGTCCATCGCAGGAGTCAAGTACCTGGTGCTGGGCGCCGGCGAAACCTGCAACGGCGACTCTGCGCGCCGCTCCGGTAACGAGTTCTTGTTCCAGCAGTTGGCGCAACAGGCCGTCGAGACACTCGACGAGCTCTTCGAAGGTGTGGAGACCGTCGACCGCAAGATCGTCGTCACCTGCCCGCACTGCTTCAACACCCTGGGCCGCGAATACAAGCAGCTGGGCAGCAACTACAGCGTGTTGCACCACACTCAGCTGCTCAACAGGCTCATCCGCGACAACAAGCTGGTCCCCGTTACGCCTGTCTCTCAAGACATCACGTACCACGACCCGTGCTACTTGGGCCGGCACAACAAGGTCTACGAGGCGCCGCGTGAGTTGATCGGCGCCGCCGGAGCAACCTTGACCGAGATGCCGCGTCACGCCGAGCGCAGCTTCTGCTGCGGCGCCGGCGGAGCACGGATGTGGATGGAAGAACACATCGGTAAGCGCATCAACCACGAACGTGTCGATGAGGCGCTGGCCACCAACGCCGCCACCATCGCCACCGGTTGCCCGTTCTGCCGCGTCATGGTCAGCGACGGTGTCAACGACCGGCAGGAAGAGGCCGGCCGCAGCGGCGTCGAGGTGCTCGACGTAGCGCAGGTGCTGCTGGGTTCGCTGGATCGTGACTCGGTGAAGCTGCCCGAAAAGGGCACCGCCGCAAAGGAAGCCGAAGAACGCGCCGCTAAGGCGGAGCCCAAGGCTGCCGTGGCCACCGCCCCCGCCGAGGCGCCGGAAGAAACCCCCGCCGCGGAACCGGAAGCACCCGCCGCCGCGGCTCCTGCGGCACCGGCTGCACCCGCCAAGGGACTCGGCATCGCCGGTGGCGCCAAGCGACCCGGCGCTAAGAAAGCAGCACCGGGCGCCGACAAGGATGCAGCGCCGGAGGCCAAAGCGCCGGCGGCACCGGCCAAGGGACTCGGCATCGCCGGTGGCGCCAAGCGACCCGGCGCCAAGAAGACAGCACCAGCTGCCGCCGAGGCCGAGGCTGAGTCGACGCCGAAAGCTGAAGCCGCCCCGGAGGCGAAAGCCCCGGCCGCGCCCGCCAAGGGCCTCGGCCTCGCCGCCGGTGCCAAGCGACCCGGCGCCAAGAAGACAGCGCCCAAGGCGGCCGCACCGGTTACCGAGGCGCCCGCCACCGAAGAGGCGCCCGCAGCTCAGGCCGAGCCAGCGGCTGAGGCGGAGCCGTCGGCGCCAGAGAAACCGGCCGCGCCGGTCAAGGGACTCGGCATCGCCGCCGGCGCCAAGCGGCCAGGGGCGAAGAAGAGCCCCGCCAAAGCCGCCGCGCCGGCCGCACCGGCCGAGGGCGAGCCCGAAGCCGAGTCCGAGCACACGCCGGAGGCAAAGTCGGAGCCGGAGTCTTCCACCGAGACCAATGGTGACCCGAAGCCGCCGACCGCGCCGGTCAAGGGACTGGGCATCGCGCGCGGTGCGCGTCCGCCGGGTAAGCGCTGATCACGACTTGGCGTCGCTCAGCAAATATCAGTGGACAGCGATGGCACCATAGTGGACGTGACCACTCACCAGGCGCCCTGGCACGCCGCCAGTCATCAACGGCAGCGTGCCTTCGCGCAGTCGTCCAAGTTGCAGGACGTTCTGTACGAGATTCGGGGACCGGTGCACCAGCACGCCGCACGGCTGGAAGCCGAGGGGCACCGCATCCTCAAGCTCAACATCGGTAACCCGGCGCCGTTCGGCTTCGAGGCGCCCGACGTGATCATGCGCGACATGATTCAGGCGCTGCCCTATGCCCAGGGCTACTCCGATTCGCAGGGCATCCTGCCGGCTCGGCGCGCGGTGGTCACTCGTTATGAGCTGGTCGAGGGCTTCCCGCGGTTCGACGTCGACGACGTCTACCTCGGCAACGGTGTCTCGGAACTGATCACGATGACGCTGCAGGCCTTGCTGGACAACGGTGATCAGGTGCTGATCCCCTCGCCCGACTATCCGTTGTGGACGGCGTCGACTTCGTTGGCGGGCGGCACACCCGTGCATTACCTCTGTGACGAGACCCAAGACTGGCAGCCCGACATCGCCGACATCGAGTCTAAGATCACCGAACGCACCAAGGCGCTGGTCGTCATCAATCCCAATAACCCGACCGGCGCGGTATACAGCCGCGAAATCCTCACGCAGATGGTCGAATTGGCACGCAAGCATCAACTGCTGCTGCTTGCCGATGAGATCTACGACAAGATCCTGTACGAGGACGCCAAACACATCAGCCTGGCCACGCTCGCGCCGGACATGTTGTGCCTGACGTTCAATGGGTTGTCCAAGGCCTACCGGGTGGCCGGGTACCGGTCCGGCTGGTTGGCGATCACCGGGCCCAAGGACCACGCGAGCAGTTTCATCGAAGGCATCAGCCTGCTGGCCAATATGCGGTTGTGCCCAAATGTCCCGGCGCAGCACGCAATCCAGGTCGCCCTGGGTGGTCACCAGAGCATCGACGACCTGGTGCTGCCGGGCGGCCGGCTGCTCGAGCAGCGCGACGTCGCCTGGCAGAAGCTCAACGAGATTCCCGGGGTGTCGTGCGTCAAGCCCAAGGGCGCGTTGTACGCCTTCCCCCGGCTGGATCCCGAGGTCTACGACATCGCCGACGACGAGCAACTCGTCCTGGACCTGCTGTTGTCGGAGAAGATACTGGTCACCCAGGGCACCGGTTTCAATTGGCCCGCACCGGATCACCTGCGCCTGGTAACGCTGCCGTGGTCGCGCGATCTCGCCGCGGCGATCGAGCGGCTGGGCAATTTCTTGGTCAGCTATCGGCAGTAGCGGCGATATGAGGCCAATGCCTCATGTGCCACCGCGGCCTTAGTCGCGACGATCTCCACATCGCCTCTCGGAATGGAGATCCCACATGTCGTTTGTGATTGCGACGCCAGCGATGATGTCGTCCGCGGTCTCGGATTTGACCGCTATCGGGTCAGCCCTTAGTGCGGCACACGCCGCCGCGGCGGCGCGGACGACGGAGCTTCTTGCAGCCGGAGCCGACGAGGTCTCGGCGGCCATCGCGGCACTGTTCTCCGGGCACGCGCAGGAGTATCAAGCGCTCAGCGCGCGGGCGGCGGCGTTCCACGAGGACTTCGTGCACGCCTTGACCACAGGCGCGCAGTCGTACGTCAGCGCCGAGGCCGCCGCTGTCACTCCTCTGCAAGATCTTCTCGACGTCATCAACGCGCCGTTCCAAGGCTTGGTAGGGCGCCCACTGATCGGTGACGGCGCCAACGCCGCGCCCGGCAGCGGGGCCAACGGCGGGGCCGGCGGCCTGTTGATCGGCAACGGCGGGGCCGGCGGATCGGGCGGGCCTGGTCTGCCGGGCGGCAACGGCGGAGCCGCGGGACTGTTCGGCAACGGCGGACCAGGCGGGGCAGGCGGCAATATCGGGATCGGCACCGGCGGCGCCGGTGGCACCGGCGGTGCGGGGGGACTGCTGTTCGGCACCGGAGGGATCGGCGGGTCAGGCGGCAACGCCAACCTGGGGAGCGCCGGTGTGGGCGGAACCGGCGGCACCGCAGGCATATTCGGCAGCGGCGGAGCCGGCGGTACCGGCGGAAATACCATAACCGGCACCAACGCCGGAAACGGTGGTGCCGGCGGCTCGGGTGGGTTGTTCGGCGACGGCGGCCATGGCGGGTTCGGCGGCAAAGGCGGCACCAGCGGCGGGGACGGCGGCGCCGGCGGTGCTGGTGGCCTGCTCGGCGGCTCGGGCGGGGATGGAGGCATCGGCGGTCAAGGCATCACTGCCGGCGGTGCCGGTGGCGCCGGGGGAAACGCCGGCACGCTGTACGGTTCCGCCGGCACGGGTGGCACGGGTGGCATCGGCAATACCAGCGGCGGGATCGGCGGGGCCGGCGGCAACGCTTCTGGTCTGCTGGGTTCCGGCGGCGCGGGCGGCACCGGCGGGTTCGGCGGCACCGCCGGTGGACCCGGCGGTGCTGGTGGCAGCGGCGGCTTGCTCTTCGGCTCCGGTGGTGCCGGCGGGCTAGGCGGTGGCGCAAACGTGTTCGGCGGTACGGGTGGCAGCGGCGGCACCGCCGGCATGTTCTGGGGCAATGGCGGCGCCGGGGGTCTCGGTGGGTCCGCCAACGTGTTCGGCGGTGACGGCGGCGCCGGGGGCAAGGCTGGAGCAGTCGGTACCGGCGGCGACGGCGGCGACGGCGGCAGCGCCGGAACTGCAGGGACGGGCGGCGGCAAGGGCGGGGCCGGTGGCGCGGCCGTGCTCATCGGCAATGGCGGTGCCGGCGGCAACGGCGGTACCGGGCCGAACTTCGGGACGGCCGGCACCGGGGGAACCGGCGGCTTACTGCTCGGGCTCCCCGGGGTCAGCGGGTTACCGTGACGGCGAGTGCCGCCCGAATCACCCGCGCTCCAACAGCTGTAGTAGGTAGTCACCGTATCCCGACTTGACCAGGCCGTTTGCGCGCTCAGCCAACTCGTTGTCGTCGATCCACCCGCGCCGCCACGCGACTTCCTCCGGGACGCTGATCTTCAGGCCCTGCCGTCGTTCCAGCGTCCGCACAAAGTCGCAGGCGTCAAGCAGTGAATCGAAAGTGCCGGTGTCCAACCAGGCCGTGCCGCGCGCCATCACTTCCACCGCGAGTCGTCCGCGGTTCAAATAGATTTGGTTGACTTCAGTGATCTCGTACTCACCGCGCGCCGACTTCTTCAAGCCCTTGGCGATCTCGATCACGTCATTGTCGTAGAAGTACAGACCGGGCACCGCGTACTGAGACTTCGGCGTGGCCGGCTTTTCCTCGAGCGACAGTGCCATGCCGTCAGCGTCGAATTCAACCACACCGTATGCCGAGGGATTGGCCACCCAGTACGCGAAAATCGCTCCGCCATCGATGTTTTGGTAGCGATCGAGGCTGGTTCCCAGACGGGGACCGTAGAAGATGTTGTCGCCCAATACCAGAGCCACTGGATCGTTGCCAATGTGCTTCTCGCCGAGCACAAAAGCCTGCGCCAGGCCCTCGGGTTGATCCTGGGTCGCATAGGTGATGTCGATGCCGAATTGCGTGCCGTCGCCCAGTAGTCGTTCGAACCCCGGCGCGTCGTGGGGGGTCGTGATGACCAGGACGTCTCGGATGCCCGCCATCATCAACGTGGAGAGCGGGTAATAGACCATCGGCTTGTCGTAAACCGGCAGCAGTTGCTTACTGATCCCCATGGTGATCGGATGCAGGCGAGTACCCGAACCGCCGGCCAAGATGATCCCGCGCATAAGTGCCCCTAACGCCTAATCCACCAAGTCGGACTCGGTCAGATCGGTGGCCGAAAGAGCCGATTCCAGACTCTCGTGCCGAAACACCGAGGTGACGTGATCCCTGACGACACGGAACGCGGAGGCCGACGTGGCTGCGCCCTCGTTGATCTTCTGTTCGACCACGACGACGCCGTCGTGCACGTAAATGCGGCCGACTTCGGCCGTAACGGATTGCGATTGTGCCCAGTTGCGTAGCGCTTCATGGCCTTGCGCGGCTCCGTGCGCGTCGCCAATCTCGATGTCGTCACTGGACAACGCCACCAACGTCGCTAGGTCCTTGGCGTTCAGAGCGTCCTGCCAAGCCAGGACGGTGGCCATCTCGGATGTGGTCATGGTCTGTCAGTTTAGAGAGGCGTGTGGTCGAGCCATTTTTGCCATACGGCGTCGTCTCCGAACAATTGAATGCCAGTGTCGGTCAGCGCTATTCGGCGCAACATCGCCAGCAACAACTCCGTGGCGCCGCCGCGCAGCGCCACGGTGCCTTTGCCGTGCTCGTGCGACCAGTTCACCTTCCCGCCCCTAACGCCCGCTGTCCACTCGCCGGGCTCGTTGAGGTCGGGATCGGTGGCGTGGAAGTGGATGGTTTGGCCTTCGTCAATCGGCAGCACCGCTCCCCCGCTCCCGGCCTGAATCGCGACGCGCTCAAGCCATTCGGTGATTGCATCGGCAGCCAGGTTTGCGTCGTATGTGAACTCGATTCCGAGGGCCAGGGCGGCGTCAGCTCGGTGCACGGCGGTCTCGTGCAACCTGCGGCGGATCCACCAGTTGGCGGGTCGGGCACCCAAGAAGGTCCATACCGGTGTTTCCGCACCGGTTTGTTCGACGGCGTCGAGCAGGCGCTGTGCCCCGCCGTACAACCACGACGCGGCGTCGTCAGGGTTGGGCGGGGGCTTGCCGCCTTCGACACTGCGCCAATCGAGCGGTTCACTCAAGCGATCACGGACGATCTGGGCGGCCCACCTGTCCCCGCGCCCGACATGGCGCATCATCTTCTCGAGGGTCCAACCCGGGCAGGTCGGCACCGGCTGAGACCTGTCGTTGCCGTGGAGCAGTTCTGCGAAGGTGCGGTTCTCGCCGACAAAGGCCGAAGCGTAGTCCACGCCGGTCACGCTACAAGAGAACGCGGGTGCGTAGAGCGTTGTTGGGCTGGGCAAATGCGCGCCAAATAACGACGCACATTCCCGTTCGTTTCAAGAAATCTTTGTCGGCGAAGTGTGGCATAATCGAACATATGTTCGATGATGTGGTGGCGCGGTTCGCCGAGCACTTCGAGCGGTGCTATCCATCGACGACGGCACAGTCCACGGCCCTGCTCGATACGGTGTGCGCCATGTCGCGGTTCGAGAATCGGGCCGCTGCCGCGCAACTGGCGGCGATTGGCGAATTGTTCGCCTACCGGCTTTCACGCTGCTCAGAGACCGAGGACTGGGCGGTGGACACCATGGAGGCGGTCGCGGCCGAGGTCGGCGCGGCGCTGCGGATCAGTCAAGGCCTGGCGCTGAGTCGGCTTCGCTATGCCCGGGCCATGCGTGAGCGCCTACCGCGGGTGGCGGCACTGTTCAAAGCCGGCGACATCGACTGTCGAATGTTTCAGACGATCGTGTACCGCACGGAGCTGATCACCGACGCTGACGTGCTGGCCGCTGTGGACACCGACCTATCCCGCAAGCTGCCGCGCTGGCCGTCGCTCAGCCACGGCCGGTTGTGTGGGCAGATCGACAAGATTGTGGCCAAGGCCGACGCCGATGCGGTGCGCCGCCGCAAAGAACGACACGAGGGTCGGGAGATCTGGATCGGTGACGATCTGGACGGCATCTCCTACCTCGAGGGCCGCCTGTTGACCCCGGACGCCCACGCACTCGACGAGCGCTTGACCGCACTCGCCCGGACGGTCTGTGAGCATGACCACCGCACCGCAGCGCAGCGACGCGCCGACGCACTGGGCGCCTTGGCCGGCGACTCCGACCGGCTGGGTTGTCGGTGCGGGCGGGCAGACTGCGCTGCCGGTGGCCGCCCCCCCGCCAGCCCCGTGGTCATCCATGTGATCGCCGAACACGCCACCCTTGCCGGCACTGGTTCGGAGCCGGGTTCTTTCGTGGGCGCCGACGGGCTCATCACCCCAGAACTGCTCCACGACTTAGCACAAACGGCCAAGCTGGTGCCGCTGGTCCACCCCGCCGACGCCCCGCCCGAGCCCGGCTACACCCCCTCCAAAGCGTTGGCCGACTTTGTGCGTTGCCGCGACCTGACCTGTCGCTGGCCCGGCTGTGACCGCCCGGCCGTCCATTGCGACCTCGACCACACCATCCCGTACGCCCAAGGTGGACCCACCCATGCGTCGAACATCAAGTGCTATTGCCGCACTCACCACCTGCTCAAGACCTTCTGGGGCTGGGCCGAGAAACAACTCCCCGACGGCACCCTGATCCTGACCTCCCCGGCCGGCCACACTTATGTCACCACCCCCGGCAGCGCGTTGCTGTTCCCGAGTTTGTGTCACGCGGTGGGCGGGTTTGCCAGCCCTGAAGTCGACCTGCCCCTGGACTATTGCGGCGAACGCACGGCCATGATGCCCAAACGCCGTCGCACCCGCGCGCAAAACCACGCCAGCCGCATCGCCACCGAACGCAACCACAACCGCGCGGCCCGTCTGACCCGAAAAGCGCAGACTCCGAGCTACTTTGGGCCTGCCCCGCCGGACGCCGACGACGACCCGCCGCCGTTCTAGACGGCGAACAAGCGCCACTCGCCGGGCACACCCTTGAGCTGATGAGTGCCGGGGTCCTCGAACTCGAGCCCCGACCCGATCACCAGATCCCGCAGTGCGCTGGAGACCAGCACGTCGTTCTGTCCCGCCCGTGCGCTCACCCGCGCGTCGGTGTGTACGGCGAGGCCGCCGATGTCATCGCCACGGACTTCACATTCACCGGTGTGCAATCCGGCACGCACCTCGAAGCCACGGTCAGGCCCGGCGTCGCAGGTCGGAGCCACGCGACGACCGCCCCCGCGCTAGCGCCAGTCCGTTAGCGCCGCGACCCCAGTCGGAACACCCGCCAACCGGCTTGCTGCCATCGAGCGACGTCCAGGCAGTTGCGGCCGTCGACGATGACACGAGCCCGTACCCGATCGGCCAGATCGTTGGGATCGAGGTCGACGAACTCGCGCCATTCGGTAAGCACCAGAACGGCATCCGCGCGCTCGCAGGCCTCGGCCACCGAAACCGCGTAGTTCAGAGTCGGGAAAAGCCTCTTGGCGTTGTCCAGCGCTTTGGGGTCGTACACGTTGACCGCCGCGCCGTTCAGCTGGAGTTGGCCTGCCACGTTGAGGGCAGGCGAATCACGCACATCATCAGATTCCGGTTTGAATGCCGCGCCCAGAACGGCGATGTTGGCACCCAGCAGCGCACCGCCGCATGCGGCAGTAGCCAACTCGACCATGCGGGTGCGCCGGCGCATGTTGATGCTGTCGACTTCGCGCAAGAAGGTCAGTGCCTGGTCTGCGCCGAGTTCACCGGCGCGGGCCATGAAGGCGCGGATGTCCTTGGGCAGGCAGCCGCCGCCAAAACCCAACCCGGCGTTCAGGCATTGGCGTCCGATGCGCGGGTCATACCCAAGCGCATCGGCCAGCAGGCCGACATCAGCACCGGCGGCCTCACAGACCTCCGATATGGCGTTGATGAACGAAATCTTGGTCGCCAGAAAGGCATTGGCGGATACCTTGACCAGCTCCGCGGTCTGCAGATCGGTCACCAGAAACGGCACCCCGGCATCCAACAGCGGAGCATACAACTCCCGCAGCAACACCTCGGCGCGCGTCGAATCATCCTGTACGCCAAGCACGATGCGATCGGGCTGCAGAGTGTCGTGCACCGCGAAACCCTCGCGCAGAAACTCAGGATTCCACGCCACCTCGACGTCAACCCCGGCCGGAGCCAACGCGGTCGCGCGGTGGCTCAGCTCCGCCGCGGTGCCCACCGGAACGGTCGACTTGCCCACCAGCACCGCCGATCTGGTCAAACGCGGCACCAGGGCATCGACGACGGCACGAACATGGCGCAAGTCGGCGCCGTACTCGCCCCGCTTCTGCGGCGTGCCGACACCAAGGAAATGCACGTCGGCGAAGTCGGCGGCCAGGTCGTAATCAGTGGTGAACTGCAACCGCCCGGCAGACAAGTTGTCGGTCAACAACTTTCGCAGTCCGGGCTCATAGAACGGGATGTCACCACCGGCCAGCTTGGCGACCTTACCCGGGTCGATATCGACCCCGACGACCTCGTGTCCCAGCTCAGCCAGTCCGACGGCGTGTGTGGCACCCAGATAACCCGTGCCGAAGATGGTGCACCTCATACCACCGTGTGTAGGTCGCCGCGATGAGCGAACTGCATCGCGACGCTGAACGGCAGATGACAGCTACCCGGCGAGGAGGGACTAGCGGTGACCGCCGCCGTGGCCGCCGCCACCACCATGGCCACCACCGCCGAAGCCGCCGCCACCGTGGCCACCGCCACCGAACGGGCCGCCACCGAACGGACCGCCGCCGAAGCCACCGCCACCGCGACCGCCGCCACCGGGGAAGCCGCCGTCGTCATGGCCACCGCCGCCGCCCCGCCCGGGGCCGCCGGGCAGGCCCGGCAGTTGCGGGCTGAGGATCGGCGGCAAGACGATCGGCACGGGAACGGGCACCGGCGCGGGCGCCGCGGGCACCGGGGCAGGAGCGGGCGCCTCTGGCACCTGAACCTGCGGCACAGGAGCCTGCGGCACCTCGACAGGAGCCTGCGGCGCCGGTGCGGGAGCTTGCGGGGCCGGTGCGGGAGCCTGCGGCACCTCCACCGGAGCTTGCGGCGCCGGGGCAGGGGCTTGGGGCACATTCTCCGGAGCCGGCGCGGGGGCCTGTGGCGCCGGCGCGGGCGCCGATTCGGGAGCAGGCGCCGGCGCTGCCGGAGCGGGTTGAGCCGGAGCGACCAAGTTGTGACCGGGGTCGGGCTTTGTCGCCGACGTGGGCCGGATGCTGACGGCGAGCGCGACTACCAGCGAGGCGACCCCGATGATGAAGATCGACAGCAGAATGCTGCCGGTCATACCGAACGGCCTGCGCTCTTCAGGCGCTTCGAACTGACCGGTCATGTCGCTGGGGACGGCGCTGTAGGCTAGGACGCTGCTGCCGGTGTCCACGCGGTCGGCGACATCGTCGAAATATGCCGCGTCCAGCGCCGACGGGTCGTAGGCGCCAGTGCCCGGGTCCTGCGCCCACGCCAGCGCGGCGGTCGACGACACGAACAGCGGTGTGTTGGCCGACGCCAGCGCGGCGCCTCGGGCCAGCGCCGTCTCGGGCTCTTCGGGCACCGCGAGCGGCAGGGTGGTGGCGGCCTCCAAGGCCGGCTTGATCAGCGGGATGTCGACCCCGGAGCCCACGACGAACACCGCGTCAGGGTGCGTCTGCAGCGTCTCAGCGGTCGACACCATGCGCGACAATTCCGCGACCGCCGCGTCGTCGTCGTCGGGCAGCGTCGTGCGATGGATATCCGTGACGGACCCGTCGGCACTGTCCACCACGGCCAACGTGGCGGTGTCCGGTTCGACGAAGAGCAACGCCGTCTGGGCGTAGTTGGTGGCGTTGCCGACGCTTTGGGCGAGCGCGGCTGCGGCCAGGAACGCCGAGACCAGCATGACGTTCTCGACCTTGCGGGCGGCCAACGCGTCGCGCAGTACGGCGGCACTGATCGGATCGGTCCACGTAACACCGGTCGACGCCAGTTGGTAACCGCCCTCAGCAGCGCCTTCCCTGGTACCAAGGATGGCCGAGATCACTTGCTCGGCCGCGCTGGGCGCGGTCAGTTCTTGGTCGTTATCGACCGCAATCTTGTCTTCGTCGACGGTCGGGCCATCCCCGTTTTCGCCCTCGACCAGCACCATCCGGACTGCCGTTGGCGCCATCGACACACCAAGTACGGTGTCCACAGCTCCCCCATGAGTCTGTTGTGTGAGTCCCCCGACCCTGTAGGTACAACGGTACCCCCACGGTCAATTAGTTCCGGTAACTAGGTAGCTACCTGTGACCTCCACCATGGCCGCCGCCGAAGCCGCCACCACCGCCTAATCCGCCGTGGCCACCGCCGCCGAAGCCGCCCCCGCCGCCGAACGGTCCACCGCCACCGCCGTGACCACCGCCACCGAACGGACCACCACCGAACGGACCGCCGGTGCCATCCCCGCCGTGGCCGCCATCGCCGGTGAACAGCCCGCCCAGGCCACCGTTTCCGCCGACATTG
>NZ_LZLE01000358.1 GCF_001673155.1 Mycobacterium sp. 1423905.2
ACGTTGCCGTCCGCGGCGGCGCCCTGGGGCCAGCGGATGGTGGCGGTCGTCTGCCGCACCGGAAGCAGCGGGACCAGCAGACACAACACCAGCCCGGTGATGCCTGAGACGACGGCGATCAGCCGGGCGATTCGGTGGAATCGCTCTCTACCGTCGGAGGACACGAGGCTCGATGGTAGGCGAAGCTGCTGAGTGGGTTTCGGATGCGGGGCCGCGCACGAGCTGACTAGGCGTTTCGGTTCAGCCCTTGCGCAGCGGCGCTGGATCCCACAGGCCGCTGCGGGTCACGGTGCCCAACTCGAGCCGGGCCGGCGGGGCGTCGGAGTAGTACGGCGTCAACCGCTGCAACGCGCCCCAGTCGCGGAACCAGTCGTCCTTGAGGTAGCTGGCCACCGTGGTGGCGTGCACCAGCAGCTCGGTCACGCCCAGCGGACCGCCGCCGAGGTAGTCCATCACCGGGGAGTTGGCTTCGGCGCCGAACCGGTCGGGCAGGATGCGCCACTTCGGTGTCTCGTCGACCCCGTTCTGGTGGCCGAACGGTCGCTGGCACGGGAACGCCAGGCCCACCAGCCAGTCCAGGAACACCGGATCCTGGTTGCCGACCACGTCTTGCAGGGTGCGCAGCTGGGGGATCCGCGGCGGGGTCAGGGCGATCCAGTGCTGCGGGGCCAGGTCGTCGTCGTCGGCCACCAACCGGATCTGGGTGGCCGTGTCAGGGATCGCCGACAGCGGGGCCCGCAGGTTGCGCCAGGCCGGGACCGCCCCGACGTCGGCGAAGCCCATCGAGCCGCCGTGGCGTCCGGCGGCCGCCTCCGCGTCGGTGGCCCACTGCACCTGGACTTCCCGGGGATCGAAGCGGCCCGCCGCCGTCACCACCAGCAGCGGGGACTTGCCGCCGCGCTGGTCCTTGGGCGGCAGCCGATACCACCCGGACCGCAACATCGCGGGCACCTGGATGCCGGAACGCCAGCTGCCCAGCACCGGGGTGCGGGCCGAGTCGATGTTGAACGGCAGGCGAGCGCGGGAACCGTTGATGCCGGGCGCGGCGGTGGTGCCGCCTTCGGTGCCCGGATCGCTACCGCTGATGACGCCGTCGTCGCTGGCGAAGTTGCGGTCACCGGGCCGTTCCATCACCGGGTCGGCGGAGACGTCGGCGGGGATGCCGTTGGGGGTGAACGCCTCGGACAGGCCCGCCCCGAGGGCGTCGACGGGCGCGGCGTTGACCGGCGGCAGCATCCCGGCGTTGGGGTCCATCTCGACCAGCACGTCGTCGGCCAGTCCGCACGTCTTGCCGGTGAGCGCCTGCAGGTTCGACCGGCCGACCGACCAGGCCGGGTATTGGGTGATCATCGCCTGGGTCAGCGACACCACCTCGAACAGCACCAGCAGCCAAGTCGCGATCGCCAGGGGTGACTGCACCAGCCGGGCCAGCCGCGGCCGGTCGCGGGTCAGGCGGCGCGGCACCCCGTTGGCGGCGAAGTGGAACCACGCCGCGATCAGCAGCACGACCACCGTCAGCTCGAGTAACGCCGTGGTCAGCGACCACCGCCATTTGGGGAACGCGTTGGACCAGGGCACCCCGAAGTTCGACACGTACCACCAGCCGTTGACGCTGGCGAAGGACAACGCCATGACGAACAGCACCACGGCGGCGAACAGGGTGCGGTTGCGTCGGGAGCGCATGGCGGTGCTGGTCACCGCCACGGCCGCCAGCGCCCCCAGCGAGCCGGCCAGTCCGGCGAACACCCCGAAGTGGTGGGTCCACTTGGTGGGGGTGAACATCATCGCGAGGAACGAGATCACGGTGATGCCGATGATGCGGCGACTCGGCCCGGCCGCGGTGCCGGGGATGCGGCCCTTGCGCAGCGACATCGCCACCGCCACCGCCAGCGCCAGCAGCAACGCCAGCACGGCGAACCGGCGGGCCACCGATCCGTCCGGGCTGGCCATGAACAGCCGCTCGTAGCGGATGTGCTCGTCGAACCATTTCAGGCTGGGCCCGACGGCTTGCTTGAGGACGGTGGCCTGACTTTCGGCCGCGAAGCTCTGGTCGCGGAAGATCAGGATGGCAGTGACGGTGACCGCGGCCAGGATCGGGGAGATGAGCGGCAACAACCCGAACCGCTTGGAGCGGCGGTGCAGGATTGTCCGCAGCGGTCCGATGGCCACCAGCAGGGCGCCGATGGAGGCGATGCCGGTGGGGCCGGAGAACAACGTCAGGGCGCCGACGATGCAGGCGATGGCAACCGGTAGCAGCCGGCTGGTGGCTACCGCGCGCTCCACCGAGCACCAGGTCAACAGGATGCCCAGGGCGATGATCGGTTCTGGGCGCAGGCCGTTGTCCAGCGGCAACCAGACCGCCAGGAACATGCCCGCCGCCGTCCAGGCCGCCGCCCGATTGGTTTTGACGGCATGCCCCAGGCGGGGGATGACTTCCCGGCTGATCACCCACCAGCAGGTCAGCGCCATCACCAGGGTGGGCAGCCGCATCCACACGCTGGTGCTGCTGATGTGGGCCCACATGGCCAGCAGGTTGTAGTACCAGCCGAACGGGTCTTCGGGGGTGCCGAACCAGCGGTAGTAGTTGGACATGTAACCGGCGTGCTCGGACACCCGCGCCATGGTCAGGATGTAGCCGTCGTCGGCGGTGTTGGCGCCGACGAAGTGCCACCACACCAGTACGGCCAGCACCAGGGCGTCCAGCGCGCCGACCGACCACCACCGGGCGGGTAGGAAGCGCCGGTGCCGGGTGCCGTCGGCGGTGTCCAGGATGTGCAGCGCGATCAACGCGGCGCCGGTGAGCAGCACGCCGAGGATCATCGCGGCCATCTTCAGCGGCGTGGGGCTGGTGCTGTAGCGGGTGTCGACGGTCGCCGAGAAGCTCAGCCCGG
>NZ_LZLE01000359.1 GCF_001673155.1 Mycobacterium sp. 1423905.2
CCTGCGCGGCGCACATATCGCATAGTCCGTGGCTCGCGTATCGGGTCTTTGTGCGCTGCCATTCGGCGGCCTGGATGAGAGTCTCGGGTTCCGAACAGTACGGCATTACGCGACCCCTCATGCCGACCGTTTACGCAGCGGTGTGAACGGCATCGACTCAGCAGGCCGCTGCTCAAACTGCTTATCGAGCCAACCTTCAAGGTCGGCGACCCGGTAGCGAACCTTGCCCGCGATCACCGCCGAGCGTGGGCCGCGCCCCTTGGCGCGCCAGTCTTTAAGGGTGTTAATTGGGACGCCGCCGAGGATCTTCGACGCGGCGTCGTAGCCAACGATGTTGTCTTTGTAACCAGTGTGGGTAAAAGGGTCCACGGTCTTCCTAAAGGGTGCGCAGGGTCAACAGATACGCCCCGTTGGTCAGGCGGGACGCGGGACCGAGCTACGCCCATTTAGAGACCTCGGACAGCATTATACAGCGCTTGTCAAGGCAGTTCACCGAGGGTTAAAGGACGTGCTGACGGCGGTCAGCACAATATCCCTGTTGAGACATGTTTTCCCATGTCGGGCCGTGCTCACCCATTCGACGTTTCCCCAGCTCATCGGCCTAATACGCGTCTTCGATTCCCGGAAGCTCCACCAAAGAACGGGCCAGGAAT
>NZ_LZLE01000360.1 GCF_001673155.1 Mycobacterium sp. 1423905.2
CCGCGTCTTCGACGCTGGCTGGCTGTTCGGCGTCGTACTGCTCGCGTGCGTCGACGATGCTGTTCATCCGGTGCGCACGGCCGGCCACTTGATCTGGAACAACTTCAAGCAAAGCGAGGACTTGCTCAAAGTCATGCTGCGCGAACCTGACCAACTGGGCGACCTGGACGAGAAGACGTGGCAAGTCATCACCGACAACGCCTATCAACGCTTCGCCGACGAGCTGGCCAGGCTGAACCGCTCGGGGCGGACCAGCATCCCCGACCCGGAGGCGGCCGCCGCGGTGGCGATCGGATCGCTGTCCTATGCCGCGACGCTGCAAGCGCTGACCGGGCGTTCCCCGGGCAACATCGACGACGACCGTTACTTCGAGGCGTGGGTGATGCAGACGCTGAGTGTCCTCGACCAGTACGCCAACCCCAAAACCCCTGACCCACAATCTGATCCAGGAGTGAAGCAATGACTTTCTCACTGCAACTGAGCGACGACGTGGTGGAGGTGCGCGACTGGGTGCACCAGTTCGCGGCCGACGTCATCCGCCCCGCCGCGGCCGAATGGGACGAACGAGAGGAAACTCCCTGGCCCGTCATCCAGGAGGCCGCGAAGGTCGGTCTGTACTCCCCCGACTTCTTCGCCCAACAAGCGGCCGAGCCGACGGGCCTGGGCATGCTCACCGCATTCGAGGAGATGTTCTGGGGAGACGCGGGTATAGCGCTGTCCATCATGGGTACCGGATTGGCCGCAGCCGCTCTGGCGGGCAATGGAACTCCCGAACAGTTAGGCCAATGGCTACCGGAGATGTTCGGTACGCCCGGTGAGCCCAAGCTCGGCGCGTTCTGCTCGTCGGAGCCCGACGCCGGTTCGGACGTCGGCGCCATCCGCACTCGGGCGCGCTACGACGAGGCCGCCGGTGAATGGGTGCTCAACGGCACCAAGACGTGGGCCACCAATGGCGGCATCGCGAACGTGCACATCGTTGTGGCATCGGTTTATCCGGAACTGGGCACCCGCGGTCAGGCGACGTTCGTCGTACCGCCTGAAACGAAAGGCTTGGCCCAGGGCCAGAAATTCAAGAAGCACGGCATCCGTGCCTCGCACACCGCCGAGGTAGTCCTCGATAACGTCCGCTTGCCCGAGGACGCGATCCTCGGTGGCCGGGCCAAGTTCGAGGAGCGCATCGCCCGGGTGAAGTCGGGCGCCTCGGCCCGCAGCCAAGCAGCGATGAAGACCTTCGAACGGACCCGGCCCACCGTGGGCGCAATGGCGGTCGGGGTGGCCCGGGCGGCCTACGAGTACGCACTCGACTATGCCTGCCAGCGCGAACAATTCGGTCGCAAGATCGGTGAATTTCAGGCAGTGGCGTTCAAGCTGGCGGACATGAAGAGCCGTATCGACGCGGCGCGATTGCTGGTGTGGCGGGCCGGCTGGATGGCGCGCAACAACCAGAACTTCAATTCCGCCGAGGGTTCGATGGCCAAATTGGTCGCTAGTGAGACCGCGGTCTATGTCACCGATGAGGCCATCCAGATTTTGGGCGGCAACGGCTACACCCGGGACTATCCCGTCGAGCGGATGCACCGCGACGCCAAGATCTTCACCATCTTCGAGGGGACCAGTGAGATTCAGCGCTTGGTGATCTCCCGCGCGGTGACCGGTCTGCAGATCCGCTGAAGCCGGCTGTCCCGGCTATGCCGATCAGCTGAGCTGGGGATTTGGCAGCTTGCCCGGACGGCGGTGACCTCTCGGCGACCGCGGTGTCCATGAGCCCGCTCTGGACTGGTGGACACACGTGGCCGCAGTCGGGCAACTGCTGACATAGTGGATGACGAACTGAGATCCGCCGTTTTACGCAAAGCCCCTGAAGTCTGACCGACAGTGACGCCGGGAGAAGAACCATGAGCGCCGAGCAGCCGACCATCCACTACACGCTGACCGACGAGGCGCCGATGCTGGCGACCTACGCCTTTTTGCCCATCGTGCGCGCGTTCACCGAGCCGGCCGGCATCAAGATCGTGCCCAGCGACATCTCGCTAGCGGCTCGGATCCTGGCGCAGTTTCCCGACTACCTGACCGACGAGCAGCAGGTTCCCGACACGCTGGCCGAACTGGGCGAGCTCACCGAGCAACCCGAAACCAACATCATCAAGCTGCCGAACATCAGCGCCTCGGTGCCCCAGCTGGTGTCCGCCGTCAAAGAACTGCAAGGCAAGGGCTACAAACTCCCGGATTTCCCGCAGAATCCGAAGTCCGACGAGGAACAAGAAATCCGGGAGCGTTACGGCAAGTGTTTGGGCAGCGCGGTCAATCCCGTGCTCCGACAAGGCAATTCCGACCGCCGCGCCCCCAAGGCGGTCAAGGAGTATGCCCGTAAGCACCCGCACAGCATGGGCGAGTGGTCCATGGCATCCCGCACCCACGTCGCGACCATGAAGCGCGGCGACTTCTACCACGGCGAGAAGTCGATGACGCTGGATCGCGCGCGCAACGTCAAGATGGTGCTGACCACCAAGAGCGGGGAGACCCTCGAACTCAAGCCCAAGGTGGAGCTGCTCGAAGGCGACATCATCGACAGCATGTTCATGAGCAAGAAGGCCCTGGTGGACTTCTACGAAGAGCAGATGGAGGACGCCCGCAAGACCGGCGTCATGTTCTCCCTGCACGTCAAGGCGACGATGATGAAAGTTTCCCACCCCATCGTCTTCGGGCACGCGGTCAAGGTCTTCTACAAGGACGCGTTCGCCAAGCACGGCAAGTTGTTTGACGAACTGGGCGTCAACGTCAACAACGGTCTAGTCGATCTCTACAACAAGATCGAGTCGCTGCCCGCCTCGCTGCACGACGAGATCATCCGCGACCTGCACGCCTGCCACGAACACCGCCCCGAACTGGCCATGGTCGACTCGGCCAAGGGCATCACCAATTTCCACTCGCCCAGCGACGTGATCGTGGACGCCTCCATGCCGGCGATGATCCGCGCCGGCGGCAAGATGTACGGCGCCGACGGTCGACAGAAGGACACCAAGGCCGTCAACCCCGAGTCCACCTTCTCCCGCATCTACCAGGAGATCATCAACTTCTGTAAGACCAACGGGCAGTTCGATCCGGCGACCATGGGCACCGTTCCCAACGTCGGCCTCATGGCCCAGCAGGCCGAGGAATACGGCTCCCACGACAAGACCTTCGAGATCCCCGAGGACGGCGTCGCTGACATCGTGGATCTGGACAGCGGTGAAGTGCTGCTGACCCAGAACGTGGAAGAAGGCGACATCTGGCGCATGCCGATCGTGCGTGACGCACCGATCCGCGACTGGGTCAAACTCGCCGTCACCCGCGCCCGGGAGTCCGGGATGCCGGTGTTGTTCTGGCTGGACCCGTACCGTCCGCACGAGAACGAGCTGATCACCAAGGTCAAGACGTACCTGCAGGACCACGACACCGAGGGCCTCGACATCCAGATCATGTCCCAGGTTCGTTCCATGAGATACACGTTGGAACGACTGATCCGGGGCCTGGACACCATCGCCGCGACCGGCAATATCCTGCGCGACTACCTCACCGACCTCTTCCCGATCCTGGAATTGGGAACCAGCGCCAAGATGCTGTCCATCGTTCCGCTGATGGCCGGCGGCGGCATGTATGAGACCGGCGCCGGCGGCTCGGCGCCCAAGCACGTCCACCAGCTCGTCGAGGAGAACCATTTGCGCTGGGACTCCCTCGGCGAGTTCCTCGCGTTGGGCGCCTGCCTGGAAGACATGGGCCGAAAGATGGACAATCCGCGGGCCAAGATTCTGGGTACCACCCTGGACTCGGCCATCGGCAAATTGCTGGAGAATGACAAGAGCCCGTCGCGCAAGACCGGTGAGCTCGACAACCGCGGTAGCCAGTTCTACCTCGCGATGTACTGGGCGGAAGAACTCGCCGCGCAAGATCAGGACGAAGAGCTCAAGGATCACTTCGCCAAGCTGGCCGAGGAGTTGAGTAAGAACGAGGAGACCATCGTTTCCGAACTCAACGAGGCACAGGGTGAAGCGGTCGACATCGATGGGTACTACGCGCCGGACAGTGAGAAGACCACGGCGGTGATGCGGCCGAGTAAAACCTTGAACGCCGCCATCACCGGCGACAAGGATCCCGCCGACCCCCGCGCGTGACCGCGGGCACGGAATCGCGGATCAGTCGTCGACCAGCTGACGAAGTGTTTCCACCAACTTGACTCGCTCGGCACGCGTGCCCGCCAAGGGCACCACGTTCAACGTGGTCACACCCGACTCGCGGTAGGCCGCCACGCGTTCTTTGACGAACTCCGGCGTGCCGATCAGGTTGACGTCACGCACCAGTTCGTCGGGCACCACCTTGGCGGCCCCTTCCTTGTCGCCGGCCAGGTACAGCTCCTGGATCCGGTCGGCTTGCGGGCCATAGCCGTACTTCGTGGCCAGCGCGTGGTAAAAGTTCTTGCCCTTGGCGCCCATTCCGCCGATGTACAGCGCCAGGTGCGGCTTCACCAGTTCGCGCAGCCCTTCGACGTTGTTCCCGATCGCCAAGGTCGGACCGGCGTACACGTCCAGCGGTCCAAGCACCGAGTCTCGCCGGGCTTGGCCGGTGCGCAACGCCTCGCCCCAGACCTCGTGCGCCTTCTCCGGCAGATAGAAGATCGGTTGCCAACCTTCGGCGATCTCGGCTGCCAGTTCGACGTTTTTCGGCCCCAGCGCAGCTACCAGTAGCGGGATGCGTTCGCGCACAGGGTGATTGATCAATTTGAGCGGCTTGCCCAGGCCAGTGCCTCGTTCAGCGGGCAGCGGAATGGTGTAGTGACGCCCCTGATACCGCACCGTCTCACGCCGCCACACCTGTCGGCAGATCTCGATGACCTCGCGGGTGCGGGCGATGGGAGCGTCGTACGGGACGCCGTGGAACCCTTCGATGACTTGCGGCCCGGATGCGCCCAAGCCGAGCGTGAAGCGCCCGTCGGAGACATAGTCCAGACCGGCCGCTGTCATCGCCGTCAGGGTGGGTGTTCGGGTGTAGAGCTGCAAAATCCCCGAGGCCAATTGCACGCGTTCGGTTTTGGCGGCCAAGTACCCCAGTGCACTCACCGCATCGAACGAATACGCCTCGGGGACAAAGACTATGTCCAGGCCCGCGCTTTCCAGATCCGCCACTTCGGCGGCCACATCCTTGAAGCCGCCGGCGTAATTGATGCCCAGTCCGATCCGCACTAGTTCGATGCCCCTTCCAACGCTTCGCGCTGAATGCGGTCGAACTGCGCGGCCATGGCCTGTGACAGCGCCTGGGCTCCGGATAGTGGCCGCACCATGACCATGAGGGCGTCGATCCTTCCGCGGTCGTCGAAGTGCAGGAAATCGCAGCCGGTGATCCGCACTCCGGGCGCCCCGACGATCCCGGTCTCGAACACCAGCGCGTGGTCTCGGCTGGCCGCGTCGCCATATTCCCGGATGTAGCGGAAGTCCTCGAAAACCCGCATCACCCCGCGCAGAATCGACGCGGTGATCGCCCTGCCGACGTAGGGCTTGAACGCCACGGGACTGGTGAAGACCACGTTGTCGTCCAGTAGAGCCTCGATGGCGGCCGCGTCGCGCGCTTCGACAGCGGCGCGGAAGGGATTCTGTGACGTCATCAAGACACCTCTGGTGGTCAATTTGTTGAATAGGTCTGGCTTGGACGGTAGATGGTTGCCGCGCCGGTTGTCTAGAGGTGATTAATCACTTTGTTGACTAATCGCATCGTTGTACGATCGGTCGATGTCGCTGCGTGATGCGGTATTGGCCGCGCTCCTCGATGGGGAGTCGTCCGGTTATGACCTGGCCAAGGAGTTCGATGCGTCCGTGGCCAACTTCTGGATGGCCACTCCGCAGCAGTTGTATCGCGAGCTTGATCGACTAGCCGAGCAAGGCCTCATCAGTGCGCGCATCGTCCATCAGGAACGTCGCCCCAATAAGCGCATGTACTCGCTGACCGAGGCGGGTTACGAGGCGATCAGGCATTTCACCTCTCGGGCCCCCAGACCCTCGGTGATCCGCGACGAACTCGCGGTTCAAGTGCTCGCGGCAGATGCCGGCAATGCCGTAGCCGTCCGCGACTTCGTCGCCGAACGTCTGGACTGGGCCAATGCCAAACTGCAACGCTACGAACGCTTCCGGGCTCGGATGCTCGACGGCCGAACCGAAGAGGACTACCTCCACCAAGCCGAACGAGTGGGGCCCTATCTGACGCTACTGCGGGGAATATCGTTCGAGCAGGAGAACATTCGGTGGGCTGAGCGAGCACTCGCCATCATCGGGCAACGCCTGCCACAGCCCTGATCAACACCACCGAAACGGCCGGGGCAACGCAATCGTTCGTTCCGCGGGCTCATACCAGCCCGCCGGTGCGTGCTGGTCGGTGTGCAAGTAGCACTGCACCCGCACTTCCCGGCTGCCCGGGGTAAAGGTCAGCAGCCTGCTCAGCGGCAGGGTGGTCAGCGGCATGTGATGGCGGCTCAGCGAGGCAACGTTGAGAAACCAGGTGCCCCAACGTTGTTCGATGTGCGTCTTGCCGCCGTGATTGTCATCGGGATGGGTGTGGGTGTGGCCGGCCAGCCACATCGCCACCCGGCCGGGTTCCTCGGCGAGGAACGATTCGAATTGCGCGGAGTCGGGCTGGCTGTCCACCCAGTACAGATACGACGCTGCATGGGGCGTCCCTTGCGCGAACGGGCGGTGGTAGTGCTCATGCCATTGCCCGTCGGCTCCCTTGCGTACGCCCTCCCATTCCCCGGAGGCGACGGTGGTGTCTTTGAGAACGTAGTGATGCACGGAGATGACGTTGAGGTCGGAGTGCGCGAGCACCATGTCTTTCCACCATTGAAACGTCTCTCCGCTGACCACGCCGCCGGGATTTCCGCCAAGGGTGCCGCGTCCGATCTTCTGGGTCGGCTCGTTGCGGTCACTCATCATCAGGAACAGCAAGTTGCCCACCTGAAATGAGTAGCGCTCCCAGCTTCCGGTGATCGGGTAGCGCCGCGCGTTCGGATCCACGCCCGAGTTCTCGGTGTTCTCGCCCAATGGGTCGACCCACTTGCGCCACCACCATGCCTCCGGTTCGTCGAGGCCACTGCGATCGTGATTGCCGCACACGCTGTAGACGTCCTCGCGGCGGTGCCGGCGCAGTGCACGGAATTGCCGGGCGACTTCGAGCCCCTCGGTGTCGTCCGGCAGGTTGTGGTGCTTCCCGGACATGTCACCGACATCGATGGCGAGGTCCCACTCGAATGGTGGCTCGCCCTCCGGTCCGCCGCTTTCGGACTGGGTGATGGCCTCGGCCAAGCTTTCTCGACCGTGACACTTGTCGGTTCCGACATGCGCGTCACCGAATGCCCAGAGCCGAAACGGTGCCGGTTGACGATCAGGCGTCATGGTCGTCCAGCAGCCCCCATCGCCGGCGGACTCGTCGGTCCAGCGCGCTGAACAACGCGTCGACGGCGATGCCGATCGCCAGGATGACGATCATGACAGCGATCGCTGACGGCATATCGCTGAGGTTCTGCGCATTCTCCAACAGCACTCCGATGGACGATGTGTTGGCGACCAGCACGACGAGCTCACCGGCCATCAAACTGCGCCACGCGAAAGCCCAGCCCTGCTTCAGCCCGGCCACGAACATCGGCAGCGCCGCCGGCAGGATCACCAGGCGGTACAGCGCCACGGATCTCAGCTGCAACGTGGTCGCCGCACGCAGCAGCACCGGGGAGATGTGGTCGACGCCGGAGATGACGCCGATTGCGATCGAGGGGACGGCGCCGATCACGATGACGAACAGGATCGCCGTGGTGTTCAGGCCGAAGAAGATAATGGCGAACGGAAACCAGGCGATCGCAGGCATCGTCTGCAGGCCGGTGATCAGGGGACCGATCGCTCTGCGAAAAAGGGTGTTCCGTGCAATCAGCGCTCCGAGGAGTGAACCGATCAGCGCGGCCAGCGCGAACCCGGTGACAGCCCGGCCCATGGTGGTCGCGATGGCTTCCCACAGCAGGACGCCGTGGAGTTGCTGCCAGAGGTTCTCTGCGACGGCGACGGGCCCCGGCAAAACGAACGCGGGTTTCCATCCGCTCAGGACGATCAGCTGCCAGAAGACGACGAGCACGGCGACTGCCAGCAGCTTGGGCCACACAGCGGCCACCAGACGATGCACGAGGCCGCGGTGTCCCGCGCCGGGGCTGGCAGGCGTTGAGTTAGAGGCGGCCTCGGTGGGGTCAGGCGCCGTCAGCATGTGCGCTCCCATTCAGTTGCCCGGTGATCTTCGCGGCCAATTCGGCAACCTCGGCGGTGTTGATGTCCCGCGGACGCGGCAGCGCCACCTCGAATTCTTCGACGATGGTCGCGGGCCGAGCGCTGAGCAGTACAACGCGGTCGGCTAGGCGTACCGCCTCGCGGACATTGTGGGTGACGAAGACTACGGTCAGCTTGCGCCCCAGTACGATTCGTTCCAGCTCGCTTTGCAGACGGTCGCGAGTCATGGCATCCAGAGCAGCAAAGGGCTCATCCATGAGCAGCACGTCAGCGTCTTGGGCCAGGGCGCGCGCCAGCGCCACTCGCTGCTGCATACCACCGGATAACTGGTGGGGCCGTCTGTCGGCGAAGTCGGTCAGACCAACGGTTTCCAACAGTTCACGCACAGTCGCGCGTCGTTGCTGGCGCGGGATCGCTCGCGCGCGCAATGCCAATTCGACATTTGCCGCCGCGGTCAGCCAGGGGAACAAGGCGGCTTCCTGGAACATCAAGGCGACTCGGTGCCCACCGGTGTGCACCACGCCTGAGGTCGGCCGGTCCAGATTGGCGATCAATGACAACAGCGTGCTCTTGCCGCAACCGGAAACACCGACAAGGCAGACGAATTCGCCGGCCTTCACGGTGGTCGAGATCGGCCCGACGGCGGCGACGGATCTCCGGCCGGCTCCGTAGTACTTGGTCACCTGTTCCAGGCTGATCGCTGGGGGCGGGTCTGGTGGGTTGGCGGTGGGATTCGGCACGGCTACCGCACGCCCGGTAATCGTCGTCACGCCGCCACCGCCGGCTTGCCTACCGCTGCGAGTTCTCGGTTGAGCGGACCCAGATCGAAGATCCCGTCCAAGTTGAGTGGCTGCAACAGTCCAACGGCGACGGCTTTGCGGACTTGGTCGTTGAGCGACTGCACGCCGGGATCGTTGGTGAAGGTCGTCTCCTGGAACGATGCGGTCAGCACCTCGGGTGACAATCCGCTACCCAGTGCCTTGGTCAACGTGGCGTTGGCGGCGCGCGCGGCGGCGTCGGGATTGTTGTGAATCGTGTCGTTAGCTTCGATCTGACCGCGTACCAGGCCCGCGACCACGTCAGGGTGAGCGGACAGAAAGTCCTGCCGGACAACGAGGATGGTGATGGTGTTCGGGTCAGACCACAGCCGGACACCGCCGGCGTTGACCAGTTGCACATCGTAGGGAGCGGACTCGATGGCGCCGGCGATCTGGTTGCTGACGAACTGCTGCACGATCGCCGACTCGGGCGTGGTCGGCTTGATCGACACGTCGCCTCCGCCTTGCGGATTGGTTTTCAGCCCATTCTTCAGCAGCCAGTCGCGCAGGCTGACGTCCTGGGCGCCACCGAGTGCGGGATCGGCAACGGTTTTGCCGCGCAGGTCGGCCGCCGAGGTGATACCTGGCTTCACGACCATCGATGTGCCGCCGGTAGCGGATCCGGAGATGATCTTGATCGCGGTGCCGTTGGATTTTTGCCAGGCGTTGAACGCCGGGTTGGGGCCGACGAAAGCGGCATCGAGTTGCCCAGACAGCAACGCTGTGGTCTCCGCAGTGCCTTGGTTGAAAGGTTGCGGTTGGAAATTGACCTTCGAGCCGAGATTTCGGGCAAAGGTGCCGTTCTCGATACCGATGAGCGCGGACGCGTGGGTGATACGGGTCAGGTAGCCCAGTCGCAAGGTGACACCGGATGATTTCGGCGTAGGCCCACCGCCGGCGCATCCGGCGAGCGCTACGGTAATGGTCAGCGCGGAAAGCACTGTGAGATAGATTGTTTGGAGACGGGACACGGGTTCTCCCGGGGGAAGTTAGCGGTAGGTGGGACGGTCGGCAGCCGGGTCAACTCACCGGAAGCGGACCGGACACGCCGCGCAGGTGATGCGACCGAAATCGACGTGCCGGCGCCGCGTCAACGCGGGGTGCCCCGTCATCGGGGCTCCGTCGGTGCACGAGAGATGAACAGCGGGCTGGTCCACACTTGGTGTCCGTCCGCCTGGGCGGCGCGTAGATAAATCGCACTGTGCTCCGGCGGCAGGTCGATCGGCAACGTCCCGGTGACGATGCTCGACAATGCATTTGGCTCGGCGATACGCTCCGCGCGGAGACGAAGATTGAGCCCGCCCGCGCTCTGCTCGGAGTACGACTGCGCGATCAACTGCGCACCGCTGACCGTCAAGTGCACAGGTGTGTCGTCCTCGGCCACTGTGGCGTTGATGTGCAACTGCGCGCGCGCCAGGTCACCGAGACGCACGATCACTCCGACGTCCGAGCCGTAGGTTGCGGTGTGCCAGGTGATCACTTGGTCTGCGGCATCGATGACCTGCTCGGGATGGTTCGTCGCCCACGGCACAACCGAATCGATGCTGGTCCCAGTAATTTTCAATTCTCCCGACCAAGTGGCCCAGCGGTAGCGGTCTCGGTGTCGCGCACCGCCCCATCGGATCCGCACCAGAGAGGGGGACAGCCCTGTTTCGGCATGGATGTCGCGGCGCCATAGCGGTCCGTGGGTGTCGTAGATCGCCAACTCGTCCCAGCCGGTGCTGCCGTAAACGGCATAGTCGAGATCGAGCCGCCCTGCGGCAGTGAGGATTTCGTCTCCCATCCAGTCATCGCCGCTGCGCAGCAAGGCGACCGACCGGCTGCCTGTGGTCGCCCAGGTGCGCCGCGCGCGCAACGCCCGGCCGACGTGTTGTGCGCTGAGTTCGTCGGCGAGGACGCCGGTGAGTCCACCGTGTCCGCCAAAGATGTTGGCACCCGGCGCGCCACCACCCGGTCTGCCGCGATGCTCATCGCTGGCGGCGCTGGCGCCCAGCTTGAGACCACGGGCCAGGGCGTCCTCGAGGAACCAGGGGCTGCTGCCCCAGCTGGAATGCACCTCGATGAGGCGCTCCAATTCGGGGTGATGCCAATCCAACACGGCTCGCCGACCGCCGACATGCGGGATCAGCAGGTAGGAGTCGGGCTCTTTTTCGTAGGCGGCATACAGTTCGGTGATTGGCCACGTCTGCGGGGTGGGGGCGGCGGCGGTCATGCCTTGCCGCCATTCCAAGGACCGCGCAATGGTGGTGTCCTCGCCGAGGAAGACGACGTTGTGATCACCGCCCACGCCAGCGGTCCCGCACCATTCGACCCCTGGGAAACACACGAAGTGGCCGTCCCGGGATGTCGCGCGGCAGGCTGCGACGACGTCTGACCAGGCGCTGTCGGTGATCTGGAAGTCGTTGGCGGTGTAGCCGAGAATGTCCAGCCCGCCGATGTCGCGACCATAACGCAGGTTCCAGTCGGTGTCCTGCGTCCCGACTGTGTCGTTTGAGTGCACGTGCAGATCACAGAAATAGGCGCGAGGTGCGGGAAGGTCTGCCACAACGTCGATTTCGGCGGTGGTTGGCCCGAAGGTCACGGTTCCGGCTTGCGCACTGATCCGATAAGCGCCCGGCCGGCCCGGCACCCTGAGGGCAGCGTGCGCCCATCCCCTGGCCGGTGTCTGGGCGCTGGCGACGTGCTCATCGTCAATGGCTGCGTGCACAGTCGCGGGCACGTCACGGCACGCATTGCCCCAGGGGTCCTGCAGGTGCGCCCGCAACTGCACCGTTTCGGTGCCAGCGCGCACGACGCGAGGACCATGCACGATCAGCCGCTCGGGTGGTCCGGGAGTGATTCCGATCTTGGCGACGGCAGCGTGAGCCATCCGCGAAGTGCCCAGCGGATCGACATAGAGGTGCAACTCGAAGTCGTCCTCGACGAACGTCTGCAGGCGGGTGCCCGGTCCCCCGAAGCGGCGGTCACCGAGTCGGATCTCGATGACGTCACCCGGGCGCAGATATCCGTCCACCACGTGCACCAGAAGTGACTTCTGAAAAGGTCGCTCCCCGCCCTTGACGTCGTAACGGGTGGTCAGCTGCCGCACGGTGGCAGCACCGTCAGGTGAGGCACCACCAATCAGCGACCGACCGATCACCGACGCGGTGGCAAAGTCGCGCCCGGCCGGGTCGGTGGTCTGAAGGTTCCAGTCGGAGTAATAGCGGAAGCACAATTTGAGCCAACCGCTGTCCGCGATGCCGGATTGGCCGACCGTGTAGGTGAACTTGAGTTCCTCGACCGCCCCCGCGACAACCTTCTGAGTATCGCAGCGGAGGCTGCCCAGGAAGGGTATGCCTTCGAACTCGGCGGTGATCCGCTCGCGCACCTCGGCCGACGAGCAGTCGTTGGTCCGCAGGCCGGCTTGCGGCCGCGCGGCAACCGCCACGGCCAGGCTCGGCCGTTGTTCCACGTCGCCCGAAGACATCAGCCAATTGTCGATGCACCGCACTTAGGCGTCCAGCGCATAGATATGATCCGATCAATCATCGAAAGTGATCAATCATGAACGTGCAGCAACTTCGATACGTCCTTGCCGTGGCGGAAAGCCGCAGCTTCACTCGGGCCGCCGCCAACCTGTTCGTCGTGCAATCCGCGCTCAGCCAGCAGGTGCGCAAGCTCGAGGAAGAGTTGGGGGTGCAGATCTTCAACCGGACCACTCGGTCGGTTTCCCTGACTCCGGCGGGCGAGGCCCTGGTTCCACTGTTACGCCAGGTGGTAGGGGGCTTGGACCAGATCACCGTCAGCGCACAAGCCCTGCGGGGCACGGTGACCGGACGGCTCACCGTCGGGATGATGGAGATTCCGTCGGAGAGCCTTGACGTCGCCGCTTTGATGGCGACGTTTCACACGCGCTACCCCGACGTGACCGTGACGCTGCGCAGTGGCGGCAGTGACCTGCTCGTGCAAGCGACCCGCGAGCGCAAGCTCGACGTCGCCGTGGTGGGTTCGAATGTCGCGCGCTCGGCCGATCGACTCTCGTTCGACCACCTGTTCTCCGAGGCGCTCGTCGCGGTCCTGCCGAGCCGGCACCCGCTGGCCACCGGCCCTTCGGTGTCGCTGGGCGCTTTGGCCGAGTTCCCGTTCATCGACTTCCCGCCGGGCTACGGATTGCGCCACGAGACAGATCGCGGCTTCGCCGAGGTGCGCCGGCGCGTGGCCTTCGAAGTGACCCGCGTCGACGAGGTGGTCCATTTCGTCTGCCAGGACCTCGGCGTGGCGTTACTCCCAGAATCGGTGGCCCGCAGCCGTGCCGAGGTGGGTTCGGCGCTGGTGCTGCTTCCCGTACACGGCGCGGTGCTGCGCCGCGAGGTTCACCTCGTCGCGCCGCGCGCCGAATTGCGGTCCGCCGCGACCCAAGCCTTCATCGAGTGCGTGCACGAGCACATCGCCGACCGAGCCGGGACCGCGCTGCCGTCAGGGCGCGGCGCCGGACAGGTAGTGGGCTAAGACGGGTCGCAACCAAGCGACGAGGTCGGCGTCATCCATCTCGGCCAGCGCCGGAATGGCCAGCACGTAGCGCGCCACGGCGAGCCCCAGCACTTGTGCGCCCACCAGCGCGGCCCGTTGTTCAGCGCGATCGGGCGCCACCGCGGCCAATGCCGGCGCCACTCGGTCGACGAACACCCCGAGCAAGGCGTCGGCGGCCGCCTGGTTGGTTGCGGCCGCGCGCAACAGCGGCAGGAATGGGCCTTCGGGTCCCCAGACGCTGACGAACAATGGCAACACCACATCGGCAATGCGGTCGGGCGCGACATCGGACAGATCGGGAAACGTGATGTCCAGGCGGGATGCGGCGGCGAAGAGTTCGGCCTTGCTACCGAAGTAGTGCATGACGAGCGCGGGATCGACACCGGCCGCCGACGCCACCGAGCGGATGGTCGTGCGCTCGAAACCGTTGTTGCCGAACTGGGTTCGTGCGGTGGCCAGGATCGTCGCTCGCGTCGCCTGCCCGTCACGTCCCTCCCGAGCTTTTACCGGCATGCAACGCAGTGTATTCAACAACTGTTGACACCGCCATGCCACCCCGCCTATGGTGGAGTTCAACAGTTGTTGAACTCGATTGACGAAGGGGTTCGGGCGGTGACCGTCAAAGCGATTCAAATAGGACTGGACCCAGACGTGATCGATTACGCTGCAGCGGATTTCGCGCAGTTTCCCGGATTGTCCAAAGAGACGCTACGGGCCGCCAACGACGACAACGTCGCTGCACTGCGCGCTGCGGGCTACCAAGTCGACAATTGCCTGATCGACTTCGGTTCGGCGGGGGCGGCCAAGGCGCGCAGCTGGCTCCGGGCGGGCCGCTATGACGCCGTTCTGATCGGCGCCGGCGTGCGACTGGTGGCCAGCAACACCCTGCTTTTCGAGGCGATCGTCAAGACCGCGCACACCTTCCAGCCGGGTTGTCGGTTCGTGTTCAACCGCGCCGCCGCGGCGACACCCGACGACATCCGCCGCTGGTACCCGGACCCCGAGGTGGTAGCACGGTGACCCTGTCACAAGGGGACGTCCTGGTCGTTGGCGCCGGGCCGACGGGCTTGACCGCGGCCGGTGACCTCGCCCGCATGGGGCGGACGGTCACCGTGTTGGAGCGCTGGCCTTCGATCAATCCGTCCAGCCGCGCCTTCGCCACCATGGCCCGCACGCTCGAGCTTCTCGACGCCCGTGGCGTCACCGAGGACCTGTTGGCGCGCTCCCATAAAGCCTCGGCAGTCAGCCTCTTCGCCGGTGCCCGCCTCGACCTCAGTCATCTGGACACGCCGTATCCCTATGTGATGGTGGCGCCGCAAGCCAACGTCGATCGCGCACTGGAGAGCTACGCCGTCGCACAGGGCGCCGACATCCGACGCGGCATCGAGGTGGTGGGCCTCGACCAAGACAACGACGGCGTCACCGTGACCACCCGAGCGCACCACAGCGGAACCCAGCAGTGGCGAGCGCAGTACCTCGTCGGCGCTGACGGTGCACACAGCACTATTCGCCGGCTGGTGGGCGCGAACTTTCCGGGCCAGACCGTCTTGTCCTCCATCGTGCTCGCGGACGTCAAGCTGGCGCACGGGCCCACCGACGGCGGCTTGACGTTGGGCAGCACCCGTGACGTCTTCGGATTTTTGGCCCCGTATGACCGGCACGACTCCGACGGATCGTGGTATCGCACCATGGTGTGGGACCGGCACCGCCAACTCCCCGACAGCGAGCCGGTCCAAGACGATGAGATCGGCGCCGTCTTGGCCCAGGCGCTGGGCGACGACCTCGAGGTGCGCGATGTCGGAGCCAAGTCCCGATTTCATTGCGAGGAAAGGCAAGTCGGCCACTATCGGCACGGTCGTGTATTCCTGGCAGGCGACGCCGCGCACGTCCACTCGCCGATGGGCGGGCAAGGCATGAACACCGGAATCCAAGACGCGGTCAACCTCGCCTGGAAACTCGCCGCGGTGCTCGACGGCGCGCGTGATCGCGTCCTCGACACGTACCACGACGAACGCCATCCGATCGGCAAGCGCGTCTTGGTCCAGTCCGGTCTGGTCGCCCGCAACGTCACACTGCGGCCGAGGGTCGCGCGAGTGATACGGAATCTGTTGGCGCCCAGGCTTCTTGCCCTGCCACGGGTGCGTGACGCGGTCGCGGGAAGTTTCGCCGGCACCACGTTGCGCTATCCGCACCGCCGAGGCGAAAGTCCATTGGTCGGCACCCGTGCGACCCAGATTCCTCTGACGCACGGCCGACTCACCCAACTACAACGCGCGCCCGGCTTCGTCCTCGTGCGTGAGCAAGGGAATCCCTCAGTCGATATCGATCTGCTGCAAGCCGAACGGGCCGACAGCGGCCCGGCGGTCCTGGTTCGGCCCGATGGGTACCTCGCCTGGGCCGGCCAGTCAGCCGACCGCAAGGCGTGGCTGGCGGCACTTGGACGGTGGAGCAGGGCGCCGCTATCCGTCGTCTCCGACTGACCCGCGAACCCTCAGGGGTAGCAAGCTAGGTTGTCCCCGATGAAAGTTGTGATCGCCAGCTTCGGGAGTCGCGGTGACGTGGAGCCCTGCGCTGCGGTTGCTCGGGAAATGCTGCGCCGAGGACACCGCGTGCAGCTGACGGTCTCACCCGACTTGGTCGGCCTCGTCGGGTCGGCGGGGCTTGACGCCGTGGCGTATGGACCCGACACGCAAGTGCAAAACCCCGCCATCGAACTGTTCCGTGACATCGCGACCAAACCCCAGAACTGGTTTACCGCGTTGAGCCAAGCCATGCAGCACGTGAGCGACGTCGACGCCGACAAACGCCTGACGCTGACCGCCTTGACCGACGGAGCCGACCTGCTCGTCGCCGGTTTCAACGAACAGGGGCTGGCCGCCAATGTCGCGGAGTATTACGGCATCCCGTTTGCCGCGCTGCACTATTTCCCCGAGCGCCTCTTGATGTCCGGAGGTCCGGCAACCGCCATCAGCAAGCACTCCGAAGACGCCCAACGTGTGGCTCTGGGATTGCCGGCCACGTCGCAGACTGTGGCGCAACGAATGGCCGAACGCGGCTCGCTGGAGATCCAGGCTTACGACGAGATCTGCCTGCCCGGGCGGGCTGCCGAATGGGTCCAGCCGGATGACCGGCGGCCGTTCGTCGGCGCCTTGACGCTGCAACTCGCGACCGACTCCGACGAGGAGGTCTTGTCATGGATCGCTGCGGGTGCGCCGCCGATCTACTTCGGATTCGGCAGCACACCGCTGGACTCAGCGGCCGACATCGTGAAGATGATCAGCGCGGCCTGTGGGCGACTGAACCAGCGGGCGCTGATCTGCAGCGGCGCAAGCCAATTGAGCGACTCTGCGCAATCCGACCACGTCAAAGTGGTGCCTGCGGTCAACCACGCGGCGGTCTTTCCGGCTTGTCGCGTGGTCGTTCACCATGGCGGCGCGGGCACCACGGCCGCAGCGCTGCGCGCCGGGACACCGATGTTGGTGCAGTGGCTCTGGCTCGATCAGCCGATGTGGGCGGCCGCAGTGACTCAGTTGGGCGTCGGGGCTGGGCGACCTTTCACGACGGTTACCGAAGAGTCGCTCGTCGCGGACTTGAGCGCCATCCTCACCCCGCCATACGCCTCGCGGGCCCGTGCAGTAGCGGCCCAGATGACCGCGGCGACCGTCAGCGTTGACCGCGCCGCCGACCTGTTGGAACGGATGGCTTTAGGGCAGACTTGACGTGGCTTGGCGGACAGCAGGACTGCCGACGCATCGAAGATTCTCAGTCGATTCCAAAGTCGTCGTTCCCGGTGCGAGAAAGCAAACGACAGCACCCGCGTCGACCATGCCCTCGCGCCCGCTGGGCGAAGCATCCAACCGACGCGACCGAGTCGTGCCAACGCCTGAGTCACCCGCACGCTGCGACTGTCGGGGAATAACTGACGCACACCGGTCGTCGTTTCACGTCGTCGGTCGGCCAGACGGAGACAGTTGCGGAGGAAGCCAGTGACCAGGGCACGTGTGGCAACCGACCGATCCCTGCCAACCGGCAGCCCCCCTGCCGTCAACCCCCGACCGGCTGCGGACAACGCGGTGTTCGGTGGCGTGCTGGCGGTCTTGCTCGCAATCGGATGGGCCGCCAACCACTTTGCGGCGTTGATGCCGGTGATCAGTGAACACCAGCACTTGAGCGCTGCAACCCTCAATGCGGTCTTCGGCGTTTACGCGATCGGTTTACTTCCTGGCTTGCTGATCGGGGGACGCCTCTCGGACGCCCTCGGACGCCAATCGGTGGCGTATGTGGGCGCGGCGAGCGCGGTGGCGGGGACGGTCGCCATGCTGGTTTCCCAGCATTCGGCGGTACTGCTGGCCGGTCGCCTCATCGTCGGTGTCGGCGTCGGCTTGGCTATCAGCTCGGGGACCGCCTGGGCGTCCGACCTGAAAGGGCCGGGCGGTGCCGCGACCGCGGGAGCCGTTCTCATCGGCGGGTTCGCGATTGGGCCGTTCGCTGCGGGCATCATCGGCATGGCCGGTCAGCGGGGTGTGGAGGCATCGTTTCTGCTCGCCGCCGCTCTGGTCGTGGCCGGGGTCGTGGTAGCCGTCTTGGCAGCGCAACGCGCCACCGCGGCCGAGCCGGTGACGATGCAGCCGCCCCAGGAGTCGGCGGCCGAGCCCAGCACGGCCCGAGCGTTGAGTTGGGCCATGCCGCTGGCGCCGTGGGTGTTCGCCTCGGCCACGCTGGCGTTCGTCACCATCCCGACCCGGTTGCACACGGAGCTCGCGGCTCCCGTCGCTGCCGGAACAGCCGCGCTCATCGCCAACGGGGCCAGCGGATTGATCCAGGTCCTAGCTCGCAGGCGCCGCTGGGGTCCGCAGACCGGCACCGCTGGCGCCTTGTTGGCCGCGGTGGGTTATGCCGCCACCGCCGCTGCGCCCCCGACCATGACGGTCGCGATAGGCGTCGTACTGCTGGTGGTACTCGGTTGCGCGTCGGGTCTATGTCTGCGTGAGGGTTTGATCGACCTGGAAGCCGCGGCACCGAAGCGGGTCCGGGGCGCCGTGACCGGCGCCTTTTATTCGGTGACCTACATCGGGTTCGGTCTGCCGCTGCTGCTCACTACGATCAAGTACGAGGTCGCGGTGGCGATCCTGGGTGTCATGGCGGTATTGGCGACGGTAAGTGCGGTGAGCAGGGCGGTGCGGCTACGGCGAGACAACCACCGTCAGCCATGACTAAGCGGCAGATACGCCTTGGGTGCGCTTCATCGTTGCAGGTGGCGTGCCGCTGACAACGCTCAACCCGGCCAGACGGCGCCAGGAACGGATGGCGTTGCGGGTGACGTCCAGTATGCGGGCGGTCCCCGCATCCCCGTTCGCCAGCCTGTGTGCCCGCAGCGCATTGCCGGTCACCGCGTCGAGGGTGTCCCAGTCGTCACTTTCGACCAACGCTGTCGATTGCGATGCGGCCCGCAGCGCGTACAGTTCGGCGCCCTGAAGAGTCGTGCTGATGCGGCGCGCGCTGCGAGCAGCGCTGTCCCATGCCGCGATGGACGGTGTCTGTCCGGGCGTAAAGCGTCGATGCAATTCGGCGATGTCCGAAATCGCCTGCGCCGCAGCGCTGTCCGCGTACCGCAGGACGCCCCAGGGCGGGCTGGTCAACAGCTTGGTGACCCAATGGTGGGTGACGCTTTCGGCGACGTCCGCGGTCCCCACCGTCAGCCACCCCAAATCCAATACGGTCACACTGTTCTGAGGCGACAGATAGCCGTCGGGTTCGGCCAGCAAGTCATTGCACAACTGCACGAACGAAGCCAGCGGCCGCGCCGAAGTGGCCGGGAAGTCGGTGATCTGTTCATCACCATTGATGTAGGAGATCACGTTCATCGCGCAGCCCTTTGCCGATCCTGGCTGGTGTGATCCTCGAGCCAATCTCAATGGGTGTGTGATGCGTTCCAGATCCATGGTGTGACAGACACTTTCGTTGTTGATCGGCTCGGCGAGGCTTTGCGAAAGCACTCTATGGCAAAGGCGGTCATCAGCGTCCGCGACACGTGGGCGGGCGGCGGCGATGTTTCCGCGAAGTGCAGTTGGGTAGCCGAGCGTCATGCCGCCCCAGCAAGCCGCGCCTTGCCATGCCCAGGAGTCGGACGGTCAACCGTTGGTCTGTCCCCCGGCCCAGCGCTGGTCTCTACGCCGCATTCCGCTCGAGACCCGCAAAGCCGCCGCGGTGATTGCTATTGCGCTGGCGATGACCTCCAGCTTCGCCGCGGCTTACACCGTCGCGCTGGGACGACCGTCGCCGCGAGAACTTCCGATCGGCGTGGTAGGCCCGGCGTCGGTCACCCGGCCGATCATCGCCGGTATGCAACAGCGCCAGCACGACTTCGACGTACGCAGCTACCCATCGCGTCAGTCGGCGGTTGCGGCGATCGACCATCAGACGATCACCGCCGTCATCGACGCCACCGAGGTGCCGCCGCAACTGCTCATCTCCAGCGCCAGCGGCCCCTCGGCCGCGCACGTTCTGACCCAACTCGACGAGCCGGCACCCGGCCGGTATCTGCTGCCAATTGTCGATCTGCATCCGCTGCCGCCCTCCGATCCCGGCGGCCTAGCCACGTTCTACCTGGTCATCGCGGCAACGATATTGGGCTTCGTGACGATGTTTCAGTTGCGCGCCAACGTCAGCACCTTGACGCTGCGCGGCTGGCTGGCCTGTCTGGGCGTGTTGGCGGTCGTCGGGGGAGCCTCACTCGCCGGGGTGGCAGGCCCCGTCTTGAACGCTCTCCATGCGCCTTTTCCGGAGCTGTGGCTGCTGACATCCCTGCAGATCGCGGTGGCGGCGGCCTTCAACTCGACCATGCTGGTGTTGATACATCGGTGGGCGATCATCCCCACTTGGGGTGTTTTCATCCTGCTGGGTAATACCTCGTCGGGTGGCGCGGTGTCACCGTCATTGCTGCCGCAGCCATTTGCGATCCTCAATCATGCGCTGCCGAGCGGGGCAACCGTCTCGGCGATCCACGCGGCCGCCTACTTCCCGCATGAACAGCGGGTCATGCCGTTCCTGGTCTTGGCGGCCTGGCTGGCGGCTACCTTGACCGCCTTGGTGGCCTGCTCTCGCACCTTGCGTCGCTCGCCGGCGCACTGAGCGACGATCAGCCCGTGCGGCTAGCGGTGAAGAATTTCGTCCGCAACAGCCGCTCGAACACCGGTGGCAGCCCCTGGAAGGGCCGACCGTATTCCTGCGCGGCTTTGTCCACCAAGTCCGCGACGATCACTGTCCACTTCCGTTGCGTCAGCCACTCTTTGGTGTCGACGCGCGGGTCGTCGTACCACAAGTCGGCGACCGGCGGCTGAGTACCGTCTTGACCGACGGTCGGCATGCTGTCGGCGAATTCCTCGATCTCCCCGGGCAGCGGTCCGAGTTCGGCGGCTATCTGGCTGCCGGCCGCCGACAACTCGTGCAGCTTTTCGAACAGCGCGTCTTGAGCGGGGCCCGGAAGGTAGGGCAACAACCCCTCGAGCGCCCATGCCGTCGGTTGTTCGGGGTCGAATCCTGCCCCGACGAGTGCGGCGGCCCAGTCCTCCCGTAGGTCGGTGGCGATGGTGACTCGCCGGGTCACCGGCTGGGCGCCGCGCTTGTCCAAAACTTGTTGTTTGAACTCAAGCACTCGCGGCTGGTCAATCTCGAAGAGTGTGTGATCCGCGGGCCACGCCAATCGGTATGCGCGACTGTCCAATCCGGCCGCCAAGATCACGGCCTGCCGAATTCCGGAATCGCTGGCCCGGTTGAAGAAGTCGTCGAAGAACCGCGTTCGTACGCCGACCCACTGGGCATTGAAGGCCGCCGCGCTGGTCATGTCTCTGTTCGCCACTGCGGCTACCAGGCTTGGCTCACCGGCTGCCTCGACGAAGCCGGCCGCGTAGTCGTCGTCGGCCAACGGCGGGTCCAGCGCGGCATCGAGAGCGCGCGAGGCACACACGGCCAGCGCCGTGAACCCCACACTGGTCACGATGTCCCAGCTATCTCCTGCGGTCCTCGGCATGACGTCCTCCCCTGAAATTCTGTCCGAAAGGTGGGAATTTTGGTACCGGTTTTGGCGATCGCGTTTTGTTCGCCTAACTAATTCATAGTGTACGCCGCCGTAACTTGACCGCCGTTGGAAGGAAGCCCACCATGACCCAGCTGGTGCGAGTCGGTCATATCGACTTGAGCTTTCATGACGCGGCGGCGCGTGAAGTGGAGAAGATCCTCGCCGCCCATGGCCATCCCGTCGAGCGCTCCGCCGCACCGCACGAGGAGATGTTTCGGCGTATTGGCCGCGGCGAGGTGGATGTCCTGGTGGCGGCCTGGCTTCCCAGCAGCCACGGCGCCTACCTGGCGCCCGTGCGCAAACAGGTGCGAGAAGTCGCCGTCCTCTACGAGCCGTACTGTCTGTGGGGAGTGCCGGAGTATGTGCCGGCGGAGGCGGTCGCTGAAATCGCAGACCCGCTGCGCGATCCGGCACTGCACCACATGGATCGCCTGATTCAGGGAATCAATCCAGGCGCGGGTATCAGCCGCTTCTCTGCGGCCATCGTCGAGCAATACGGGTTGAGTGAAGCGGGGTACCGATTTCAGACTGGCACCGAAACGCAGTACTTCGGCCGATTCGTGGACGCGGTCGCCGAAAAGAGGTGGGTGGTTGTTCCGCTGTGGCAAACTGCAATGGCTGCACCACCGCTACCGTATCCGCGAATTGCGAGAGCCCAAAGGACTGCTCGGCCGGACCGACGAAGCGACCGTGCTGGTCCGAAAAGACGCCGAACAGCGGATCGGCGCCGCCGCCCTCGCGGAGTTGGCGGCGTTGCACCTGGGCAATGCCAAAGTCAGTGCACTCGATGACGGGCTGCAGCGCGGGCGGTCCGCTACCTAATCGGTCTTCAATCCCAGCAGGTCTCGAAGTTGCCGGGTCGAATAGCTGTTCAACACAGCGCCGTTGCGAGCCGCGGAACGTGCCGCGCGTGCCAGTGCCGCATTGACCGGCGCTTGGCTGCCGTGTCGGTGAGCGAGCCGAACGATCTCCCCGTTGAGGAAGTCGGTTTCGACGTTTCCGGTATTGCGGATCAGCGACTGCCAGGTGGAGTTGCCGGTTCCGACGTTCCGGCCGGGCACCGGCCGGACGGACGGCCCGTCCGCCCGTGCTGCGGCAGAGGTCTCGAAGGGCACGAACTCGATTCCAGCACACCGCAATACGGACTCGCCTTCAGCGCGGAGGGCGGCTACTACTGCGCTGACATCGGCGTCTTGGGTCGCCAGCGCGCTTACGGCGTTGCCGAGATTGCTGAGCAGCTTGTTGTATTTCCACGGGGCCACGTCATCGGGCAAGCGCACCCGGATGCCCGCGGTGTCCCAGTCCTTGGCCAGGCTACTCAAAAAGTTCGCGTCGCTTCCTGCGCTCGTTGACGCTGGCCAGCGAGCGATATGGAATTGCCCCACCACTGGCCACGACCGCACAATGACCTCACCCGGTTCCAGGTGAACGGCGGGCAACCAGACACAGACGCCGAAGACACGTCGAAAGTAGCGCAGCGCTTTGTTCTCTGCCGCAACACCATTGAGCGCGGTGAGCACTGGCAACCGTTCGCCGGCGGTCCCTACCAGACCACTCATGCCGTAGACGGGTTGATCGACCCACTGCTGCAGTGCGACGTCGAGTTGCTGTGTCTTCGTCGTGAACACCAGCACGTCGCCTTCGGTCAACCGGGCGTCTTCCGGCGCGGAAGCCGTGGTGACGGGGATAGAAAAGGTGCCATCGGGTGTCCGCAGCGTCATGCCGGCGTCGGCGAGCACCTGCGCATGGCGACCCCGCGCAACCAGAGTGACCGGTGTGCCTGCTCGGGCCAACACTGCTCCCACCGTTCCACCGATGGCGCCCGCACCGATGATGACGTACCGACGGTCTCCTCGAGACAATTGCCGCGCCTTCCCGTCCGTCGAGCAATACCTCCTGAGGTTACGGCCGTTCCCTGGGTGGTTGCTTGTGATGATTAGTCTTCGAACATGGCCGAATATCGTTCACCCTCGACGGGTCTGGCGGTACGCGCAGTGCTGTTCGACACGTTCGGGACCGTCGTCGACTGGCGCTCCGGCATCGCCCAGGCGGTCCGTCACTTCGCGCAACGGCATGGCCTGACGGTTGATCCGCTGGCCTTCGCCGCTGACTGGCGTAGCCGCTACCAGCCGGCGATGGAGGAGGTGCGTTCGGGTCGCAGAAAGTTCGTGGGACTGGATATGTTGCACCGCGAAAACCTCGAGGCATCCCTCAGCGCCGCGGGGGTGCGCACCGAAAGATTGCCGGATCAGGAATTGTGGGCCCTGGCTCGCTCTTGGCGCTGGTTACCACCCTGGCCCGATAGCGTGGAAGGGATATCGGTCATCAAGCGTCATGTCATAGTCGGTCCACTGTCGAACGGCAACACGGGACTATTGGTGGAAATGGCGAAATTCGCCGGTCTGCCCTGGGATGTCGTGCTCGGATCGGATATCAACCGGGCTTATAAACCCGACCCGCAGGCTTACCTGGCGCCCGGGCGCCTGCTCGACTTGGCGCCGGGTGAGATCATGCTCGTGGCCGCCCACAATCGCGACCTGGCCGCAGCTCAACAATGCGGATTGGCAACAGGATTCGTGGCCCGTCCGCATGAACATGGGCCGGGCCAGACCGATGACGGCACTTCACGAGAACAACGACGCCGCAAGTTCGGTTATGGAGGAGCCCGCTACGTCCCAGTTCCCCGAGGGCTGGAGGTCATCGGTCTGGCCCGGCCCATGTTCATGCGGACGGGCCACGAATCCTGTTGCCAATCCGCATTGTTGAGCTGCGG
>NZ_LZLE01000361.1 GCF_001673155.1 Mycobacterium sp. 1423905.2
TCGGCGGCCTGGACGAAGCCCGTAACCGGTTGGCCGAAGTGGAACTGATTGCCGCCTCGGATACCGAATATCCCCTGCTGGGACCGTGGGGGGCGTCCCGGGTCTTCGCGCCGCAGAAGGGCGCCGATACGGCCACCGTCGCCAAGCTCGAAGTGCGGTTGGAGTCGTGGGCGCTGGAATTGGATGCCGCGGCGGGTCGCGACGTGAGCGCGGAACCGGGCGCCGGTGCGGCCGGGGGCATCGGCGCGGGCCTGCTGGCCCTCGGCGGCCGGTGCGAATCCGGAGCGGCGATCATCGCCGAGCTCACCCACCTCGATGATGACCTCGCCGACGCCGAACTGATTGTCACCGGTGAGGGAAAGTTCGACGAGCAGTCCCTGCACGGCAAGGTGGTGGGCGAGATCGCCGCGGCCGCCCAGCCGTTGGGCATCCCGGTGATCGTGCTGGCCGGGCAGGTGTCGCTGGACAAATCCTCGACCCGGCTGTCGGGCATCATGTCGGCGTTGTCGATGGCCGAATACGCCGGTTCGGTGGGTCTGGCGCTGGCCGATGCGGCCAATCAACTGATGGGATTGGCCTCCGAGGTGGCCGCGCGGCTCGGGAATAGCGGCCCGCCGGGGTACCGTTGAGGTAGTGGGTTTCCCCTGAGCGGGTCCCGGACAGGATCGAGCCGGGCGACCCATCCGACAATGAGCATGTAGGAGAAGCAATGACGGTGCAGAACGAGTCGACCGCCAAGACGCACGGCGTGATCCTGACCGAGGCCGCTGCCGCCAAGGCGAAGTCGCTGCTCGACCAGGAGGGGCGGGACGATCTGTCCCTGCGGATCGCCGTTCAGCCCGGCGGCTGCGCGGGGCTGCGCTACAACCTCTTCTTCGACGACCGGACGCTGGACGGCGACCTGACGGCCGAGTTCGGCGGGGTGACCTTGACGGTGGACCGGATGAGCGCGCCGTACGTGGAAGGCGCGTCGATCGACTTCGTCGACACCATCGAGAAGCAGGGCTTCACCATCGACAACCCCAACGCCACGGGCTCGTGCGCGTGCGGGGATTCGTTTAACTGATCGAATCGGTTTGACCGGGTCGGGCTTGGATCTCGGCCCGGTTAATACTGTCCTGCGGTGCGCAGCACGTAGGAGCACACCAAGATCTGCCCGCGCTGGAAGAGCAGCTGAGCCAGACCCTGCACTTGACCGCGCGGCGGGCCGCCGGTTGCCGGCACGACTTGCATGCTGAACAAGACCTGGGCCTGGTATTGCGACCAATAGACAATCTTGTCGACCGAGGTGACGGTGACCTCAGAGAACTGCTTGCGGAAAGCGTCGCTGCTGAGCTTGGCCAACGCCTGATCGGAGCGTTTGTCCTTCACCGCGTCATAGATGCCGCACAGCGCGTTGCGGACGATGGCGTCGGTGTCCTTGTGCACCAGCGCGTCCAGGTATCCCTGAATCGCCGTCTTCGCCGTTGCCTCGGTGAACGAAGCGCCGGTGCTGGCGCCGTTGGTGCGCACCCCGTACACGATGGCCGCGGTCAGTCCCGCGACCAGCGCGACGGCCAGCAGCAGCCCGATCAGCAGCCGTTTGGGCCGGCGCTTGGGGTAGGTGGGCGGCGTCGTGCCGGGGGAGGAGAACGCCAGCTGACCTTCGCCCGGTTCGGCGGGGAAGTCCAGAGTGGGCGGCTGTTCCGAGTAGGGATGCGGCTGCTGAGGCCCGTCGGCACCGACACCATGGTTCGGCGGATGCGGACCGGCCATCGTTGTTCTCCTACGCTGGTGGTGAGGGCGGCGAGCGGGTGTCGCCCGAGCAGGGGGATTCCGGCGACCAGGTGAGCTCTCCGAGCAGGCTAGCGCAACGGCGGTGACCGGCCCCCGGATGTCGGCCCCTGGGCGACGGCGTTGGTCGCCGGGCCGATCCCCATGAGAGGCTAGACGACCTTAGGAACGAAGGATGGAGATTCAGTGACGATCGCGGTAACGGGTTCCATTGCCACAGACCATTTAATGCGGTTCCCGGGCAAGTTCTCCGAGCAGCTGCTGCCCGAACATCTGCACAAGGTGTCGCTGAGCTTCCTGGTCGACGACCTGGTGGTGCACCGCGGCGGAGTCGCCGGAAACATCGCGTTCGCGATCGGCGTGCTGGGCGGTGACGCCGCGTTGGTCGGCGCGGCGGGCGAGGACTTCGCCGACTACCGCGACTGGCTGCAGAAGCACGGGGTCAACTGCGACAACGTCCTGATCTCCGAGAGCGCACACACGGCGCGGTTCACCTGCACCACC
>NZ_LZLE01000362.1 GCF_001673155.1 Mycobacterium sp. 1423905.2
AGTTGGGTGAAGACGGCGATGCCGCACCCGAGGATCAGCGCCGGACGTACCCACCGCTCACGCAGCCCGGCCCAGCCACGGGCGCTGGCGGTCTGCTCAGCGAGAGCTAATTGCGCCATCTCGCCGAGTTCTTCGGCGACGTCGTAACCGGCTGGGCGGGTGCGCTCGAGCATGTGGTGCGCCGTGTCGAGATCACCGCGCTTGACCAACCACCTCGGGCTCTCGGGCAGCCGCAGGAGCAGACCCAGCATCACCGCACCGGGGACCGCAGCGACCCCGATCGCCCAGCGCCACGGGATCGATTCCGACGCCCCGACGACGGTCGCAATCAATATGCCGACCCCGATGGCGATTTGGAAACACAGCACCAGCCGGCCGCGGTACTTCTTCGGGGCCAGCTCGGCTACGTAGATGGGCGCCGTTTGGGTCGCCCCTCCCACCGCGAAACCCAGCACCACCCGCCCCAGCGACAACAACACCGGGTTGGGCGCCAGGGCGCACCACAGCGCACCGACGACGAAGACGGCCGCGAGCATCACCAGCGTGGTTCTGCGACCGCGCCGGTCGGAGAGGTAGCTGCACACCAGGGCGCCGATCACTGCGCCCAGCAGAATGCTGGCGGCGATCACCTGCTTCCATCCCGCGGCAATGCCGAAGTCTTTGGTGATGCGTAACAGAGCGCCGGAAATGATCCCGGTGTCGTAGCCGTACAACGCGCCGGAGATGGCCGGCACCAGTGCGACGATGAGCACCGTCCCGGTCAACTGACCGGACGCGTACCGGCTCACCGCGCTCTTCGATGAAGTCAACTCACCCGCCCCCAGTTCAAACCAACGAACCGCGCGGATACCCGCCGGCGCGCTCGGCAACCCGGGTGGGCCGCAGCAGTTGCAGTGAGTCAGCCCTGCCGCGGCGCCTGCTGCTTGCGCGAGCGGATCACCTTGCCCGCGGCCGTGCCGCCGTCCACCGGTAACACGATTCCGGTGACATAGCGTGACCGCTCGCTGGCCAAGTACAGGGCCGCTTCGGCGACATCGTCCGGCGTGCCCTCGCGCTTCAGCGGCCGATCGTCGCGCATCGTCTGGCGTGTTCGGGCTTCATACTCCGCAATCTGCTCGGCATCCATATTGGCTACCCCGCTCGCCAAGATGCCTGTCGGGATGTTGCCCGGCGCGATCGCGTTGACGCGTATTTCCCAGTGCGCCAATTCGATTGCGGCTGACTTGGTAAATTGGATGACCGCCGCCTTGGACGCCCGGTACGTCATCACACCACCGCCTGCCTGAATCCCGCCGATCGAGGTCAGGTTGATGATCGATCCTCCACCGTGATCGGCCATGTGCCGGGCGGCATCTCGGGTCCCCGCCATCACACCCAGCACATTGACCGCCATGACTCGGTGAAAATCGGCCAGGTCGTCGTCGAGGAACCGGCGATGCATGGTCCCCGACACGCCGGCATTGTTGACCATGACGTGCAGGCCGCCGAATTTCTCGACCGCCGTAGTGACAAGTGCGCCAACTTGTTCGGGATCGGAGACGTCGGCCCGCTGAAACCATGCGGAAGGACCCAACGCGCCAGCAAGGTCGCGGCCCAGATTTTCTTGCACGTCGGCGACAACGACACGGGCCCCGGCTGCCACGAACCGCTCGACCAGGCCCCGGCCGATACCCGAGGCGCCACCAGTGACGACGGCAACTTTGCCATCCAGATCGTTGACCACACGACGAGTTAATCGGCGACCGGCGTCTTAAGTCAAGCAGTTGATTTAAGTCGGGTGGCGGGGTGATCGGTAAGGTCAAAGCTCAACTCCTACCTGCGGCGGTATCTGTGACCGACACAGCACTACGTTTGCGGGGTCGGCGCGCGGAGTGCACGACCCTAGAGCGTCTGACGTCTGCGGCGCGATCCGGACAAAGTCAGGTACTGGTGCTGCGCGGCGAAGCCGGGATCGGCAAGACAGCGTTGCTCGACTTCGTGTCCGAGCGTGCTCCCGGGTTCCGCACAGCACGAGTGGCGGGCGTCGAGTCCGAAATGGAACTCGCCTTCGCCGCGCTGCAGCAACTGTGCGCGCCGCTGCTCGATTGGCACGACAACCTGCCGGAGCCGCAACGCGACGCGCTGGACATCGCGTTCGGCCGTCGGACGGGGCCTGCGCCGGACCGTTTCCTGGTGGGACTGGCTGTGCTGAGTCTGATCGGCGCGGCTACCGGAGGCCAGCCGTTGATCTTCCTCGTTGACGACGCACAGTGGATCGATCATGTCTCCGCGCAAACCCTGGCTTTCGTGGCACGCCGGCTCATTGCCGAGCCCGTAGCGATGATCTTCGCGGTGCGCGATGGGTTCGACGACGAACTGACCGGGTTGCCGGAACTGCGGGTGCAAGGCTTGGCCGCAGGTGACGCCCGGGCCTTGCTGGATTCGGTCATCCTCGGCCGGATGGACAACCAGGTGCGCGAGCGGATCATCGCCGAAACACGCGGCAACCCGTTGGCCCTACTGGAACTGCCCAAGGGGCTGACAGTCGAAGAACTCGCCGGCGGCTTCGGGCGCCCGGACGCGCGGCCACTGGCCGGACAGATCGAGCAGACCTTCCTGCGGCGCATCCAAGCGCTGTCACAACAGAGCCAACAGCTGTTGCTGACCGCAGCCGCCGAACCGGTGGGCGACGCAGGCTTGTTGCTGCGCGCCGCCGCGGGCCTGGGCCTTTCCGGGGACGCGGTAATCGGTGCCGAAGCGTCGGGTCTGGTCGAAGTGGGCACTCGGGTGCGTTTCCGTCATCCGCTGGTGCGTTCGGCGGCCTATCGGGCGGCGGGTCTGATGGAACGTCGTCGGGTTCATCAGGCATTGGCCGAAGCCACCGACGGTGACGTCGACCCCGACCGGCGCGCATGGCATCTCGCCCTTGCCGCGCCGGGCCCCGACGAGTCCGTGGCCGTGCAGCTCGAGCGTTCCGCCGAGCGTGCCCAGGCCAGAGGCGGCGTGGCCGCGGCGGCCGCCTTCCTGGAGCGGGCTACCGCGTTGACCGCCGACCCGGTACGCCGAGGTGCCCGAGCGCTGGCGGCAGCCCAGGCCAAGCGAGCGGCGGCGGCGTTCGACGCCGCCGACGAGCTGTTGACCATCGCCGACTCGGCGACGCTCGACGAGCTGCAGCGTGCCCGCCTGGTGCAGTTGCGCGCCCAGATCACGTTCGCCCGGAGCCGCAGCGGCGACCCGCAAGCACCCACGGTTTCCGATGCCGCCGTCGGGTTGCTGGACGCGGCGAAGCGACTGCACACCCTCGATGACGCGCAGGCCCGGGAAACCTATCTCGAAGCGGTGGGCGCGGCGATGTTCGGTGGCCGGTTGTGCCCGTACGGCGGTATGCAGATGACGGCGGCAACCGCCGCACAGGCACCGGCCGGCCCCACGCCAGCGCGGCCGGTCGACGTGCTGCTCGATGGCATCACACTGCGGGTCACCGAGGGACTCGCCGCAAGTGTGCGGCCACTGCGTGAGGCGTTGCAGCTGATCTGTTCCGCGGCCGGACGCACCGACGGTGACATCATGCGGTGGTTCTGGCAAGCCTTCCCGATCGTCCAAGAGTCCGCCGTCCACGAGGTGTGGGATGACCAGACGTGGCATCAGCTGGCCGAGCATGCCGTGCGGCTGGCCCGGGACGCCGGCGCATTGGCCGTGCTTCCGCATGCGTTGGTCTACCGCGCCGGTGTCCACGTTCAGGCCGGTGAGTTCGCCGCGGCTCGCGTGTTGATCGAGGAGGCCGACGCCATTTCAGCGGCGACCGGTTACGCGCCGGTGAAGTACCACTCGGTGTTACTCGCCGCGCTACGCGGGGCCGAAGCCGAGGCGGCGAAGCTTATCGAGACCGCCGCCAGTGATGGAGTCGCCCGCGGAGAAGGTCGGGTCATCGGCTTGACACGGTATGCATCGGCGGTTCTGTGCAACGGGTTGGGCCGCTACGACGAAGCCCTGGCAGCGGCCCGGCAGGCGTGTGAAGACGAGGATCTGGGCCTGTTCGGTTGGTGCCTGCTCGAGCTGGTGGAAGCCGGCGTGCGAGCCGGTGACCGCGCCGCGGCGACGCAAGCACTGCGCCAGCTTGAGGAACGGACCGCCGTTGTCCACACCGATTGGGCTGCAGGGGTGTTGGCCCGGTCAAGGGCGTTGTTGGCCGACGACAACGCCGCCGAAGCCCACTATCGGGAGGCTATCGAACGACTGGAACGAACCCGGGTGGTCGTTCAGCTCGCTCGCGGGCATCTGCTCTACGGTGAGTGGCTGCGCCGGTGCAACCGCCGCGTCGACGCCCGTACCGAGTTGCACACCGCCCACGAAATGTTCGGGCGCATGGGCGCCGAAGCCTTCGCCGAACGCGCCCGCCGCGAACTGTTGGTGACCGGCAAGCAGGTGAGCAAACGATCGTCGGGAAGCGGCGGGCCGCCGCCAGGCGCACTCACCGCGCAGGAGGCGCAGATCGCCAAGCTCGCCGGTGACGGGTTTACCAATGCGGAGATCGCGGCGCAGTTGTTCATCAGCACGCACACCGTGGAATGGCACCTGCGCAAGGTGTTCGCCAAGCTGGGCATCAAGTCACGCCGGCAACTGCGGGGCGCCAAGAACTGACTCCCCCGGACAACCAGGACTACGGACTATCAAGGGCTCCAATCGGTCACCGGTTGGTCGATGCTGGAAGCACCAGTTCAGCAGACAGCGAAGGGGCAGAAAGATGAGGGTTCTGGTAGTCGGTGGCACGGGACTGATCGGGTCACAGGTGGTCACCATGCTCACCGAAGCGGGACACGAAGCGATTCCGGCCTCGCCCAGTTCCGGGGTGAACACCGTGACGGGCGAAGGCGTGGCGGACGCGGTTGCCGGAGTAAACACGGTTGTCGACGTATCGAATTCGCCTTCTTTCGCCGACGACGATGTGATGAATTTCTTCACCGCATCCACCAGGAACCTGCTCGAGGCCGAACGCGCGGCCGGCGTAGGCCATCACGTCGCGTTGTCCATCGTCGGCACCGACCGGGTGCCGGAAAGCGGCTACCTGCGCGCCAAAGACGCTCAGGAGAAGCTGATCCGCGAGTCCGGTCAGCCGTACTCGATCGTCCGGGCCACGCAGTTCTTCGAATTCGTCAAGGGCATCGCCGACTCGGCCAGCGACGGCGAGACAGTGCGCCTCTCGCACGATGCGGCCATCCAGCCCATCGCCGCCGAGGACGTCGCCACCGCCGTCACCAAGGTCGCCAGCGGACCGCCGCTCAACGGCATCACCAACATCGCCGGACCGGATAAGTTCGGCATGGACGACTTCGTTCGAATCGGCTTGGCGGCCCACGGCGATCCCCGCCAGGTCGTCACCGACCCCACCGCCGGCTACTTCGGTGCGCTGCTCGACGACCGCAGCATCGTGCCCGTCGAGGACGAAGACGTGACGATATTCCCGACTCACTTCAGTGACTGGGCTGCCGACCACCTACCCAGTAATGCCCGCTAGGAGGTGGGCATGGAATTGCTTGACCACACCGCCGTAGTCACCGGCGGAACGGCGGGCATCGGTTTGGAGTCGGCGCGGTTGCTCGCCAGCGAAGGGGCCACGGTGATCGTCTCGGGCCGTGATCCCGCCCGCGGTGCGCAAGCGACCGCCACCATCGGCGGCGATGCGCGGTTCGTCCGAACCGACATGTCCGATGCCGAATCGGTGAATTTGCTTGTGCAACAATGCGGCCAGGTTGACATCATCGTCAACAACGCCGCCAGTTATCCCGCGGCGTTGACGGTGGAACAAGACATGGCGGCCTTCGAGGCGATGTTCGATACCAATGTTCGCGGCGCCTACTTCCTGGTTGCCGGCCTGGTGCCGGGAATGCTGCGCCGTGGTCGCGGCAGCATCGTCAACATCACCACCATGGTGGCGTCCAAGGGTGTGGCGGGCGCGTCGGGCTACAGCGCGTCCAAGGCTGCCCTGGAATCGCTCACTCGTAGTTGGGCTGCCGAGTTCGGCCCGAGCGGGGTTCGGGTGAACAGTGTTGCGCCCGGACCCACCCGCACTGCGGGGGTGACCGCGGCGTGGGGTGAGACCAACGAGGAACTCGGCAAGGCGCTTCCGTTGCGGCGCACCGCTTTTGCGGCCGAGATCGCCGAAGCCGTGCTGTTTCTGTGCTCCCCGCGCGCCAGCTTCATCACCGGCTCCACTTTGCACGTCGACGGCGGCGGCGCAGCGGTCTGATGTAGGACACTGGCCGTGTTCGGACTCGACTAAGCGCCGGATCCGACCGCACCCAGAACTACACTCGGCTGCTTTATGGCGGCCGGTTAGGCTCCGCTTTATCTGGCGAAGAAATCCAGCAGCAAGGTGTTGACCGTCTGGGACTGCTCTATTTGCGGGCAGTGCCCGGCGCCGTCGACCACTACCGACCGTCCACCGCGGATGGCCGCGGCGATCTGCGCCGCCCATCCTGGGGGTAACAGCTTGTCGTTGCCACCCTCGACGACAAGGGTCGGTACGGTGATTCGTTCATATGCCCGGGCAGTCGACGGGACCGTCGGTGGGGCGGCGCCCGGACGGCGAAACCGCGCCGCAGCAACGGCTTCCCACGATCCGGGTGCGATGCTCGATTCGTAGCGGCGCCGCACGTAGTCCTCGTCTGCGGGGTATCGGGCGTCGTAGAACAATGCCTCGACGATGCTGCGCATGGCAGGCAGGGTCGCGTCGTAATTCTGCAGCGCCTCGAAGTGCCGGTTCTGCTGGATTTCGCCACCGCCGCAGATGATGACCATGCTGCGCACCGGCAGCTGGGGCTGCTGCGAGGTCACGTCGGTGAGCAAGTTGATTGCGCCCATGGAGTTTCCGGCGAAGTGGGCCGAACCCACGCCAAGCAGCTCGCAAAACCGCGCGACGTGTCGGATTCGCATGGCGCGGCTGGCGACGAAGTCGATAACCTTCGCCGATTGACCAAAGCCGAGCTGGTCGGGAGCCAGCACTCGATAGTGTTCGGCGAGAACCGCAACGGTTTGCTCCCAGCCGAGTTCGGCGCTGGCGCCAAACTCTCCGCCATGCAACAACACCACCGGTTCGCCGTGTCCGGCTTCGAGGTAGCTGGTTACCAGGCCGTCGACGAGGACAGTTTTGCGGTCGAAGGTCATTTGATCGCAATGGGATTGACCGGGGATCCCACGGCGCCAACGAATCTCATTGGCGGGGCGATGAGCTGGAACTCGTACACACCGTCGGCCGCACAGTCTTGCGCCAACGCGGTGAAATCCCAGTACTCACCGAGCATCATTCCCATGTCGCGTAGGCACAGCAGGTGCAAGGGCAGAAAAGCGCCCTCGACGTCGGGCACCAGATCTTCTACCTGAAGGTTGTCGGAGGCGACGGCCGCAACTTCGTGGTCGTGCAGCCACGCCGCACACCGCCAGTGCAGGCCCGAGAAAGGCTCGGTCTTGTTGCCTGTTTGGCCATACCTCGTCCACCATCCCGTGCGGACCAACACTATGTCACCCCGCTGAATCGTCACGCCCTGGCCGCGAGCGACGTCGTCCAACTCTTCGGGAGTGATCGGATTACCCTGTTCGAGAAAGACTTCCGCTCCCCGGTGGCGCACGACGTCCAACAACACTCCCCGCGAGGTGATGCCCTTGACGTCGACCTTGTCGATCCCGCAGTGGTAGGCCCCCATGCTGGTCACCGAGGTGGCCGGGAAGCCGTTGTAGAGTTTGTCTTCGTAATAGACGTGCGACAGTGCATCCCACTGGGTGGCCGCCTGCAACGGCATGATGATCATGTCTTCGTTGAAGCGGAACAGATTGTCGACGAGGTAGCCACCCACCTGTTTGGCCGTCGGGTTGCGTGTCCACGCGGGCCCGTATTGAGCCAGTGTGTTGGCGTCGCCGCCGTCGACCGTCATGACCAGTATGGGATTGTGCCGAAACTGGAATGCGCCTTGCGGACCGGACGATCCAAAGTCGACGCCGAGCGCAAAGACCTTCCCGTGCCGGACCAGGCTCGCCGCTTGCTGAACTTTCTCGTCGGTAATGAAGTTGAGCGTGCCCAACTCGTCCTGAGCTCCCCAGCGCCCCCAGTTCGAGACGTCGCGAGCAACCCGACGGAATTCGTTCAGGCTGGCCATGGTGCTACCCCCCCTCGGGCTCACCGGCGACCGCTGCACCCACGGCGCCGCCGTCCACCCACACGACCTGACCCGAAATGTAGCTTGCGGCCGGGGAATTAAGAAACAACAACGGCGCCGCCTGCTCGGCTGCGTCCGACACCCGGCCCAACGGTTTGGGTATGTCGTCGAGGAAGCTTTGACCGTAGGCAGTGCGCAATTGGTTCAGGATCGGCGTCTCGGTGACACCCGGTCCAGTGCAGTTGATCCGAATGCCCCGTGCGCCCAGGGCGGTGGTCATTCGCGTGGTGTACAGAATGATGGCTTCCTTGGATAATTGGTAGCCCGTGCCCAAGGCTTGCGGGTGCTGCCGGCACCAATCGATGCCTTCTTGCATGGTCGCGGTGCGCAACAGCGGCATCACCTCCGATTGATGTTCGCGGTACTGCGCCGCGGCCAGCGATGACACACTGACGATTGCCGAGCCCGCCGGCATGGTGGTGACCAGGGCCTCGGTAAGGTGGCGCAGGCCCAAAAAGTTGATGGCGACGACCAGTAGGGGATCACCGATTCCCGACGACACCCCGGCGACGTTGAACAGCGCGTCGACGCGACCGCCGACCGAAGACACGGCGTCGTCGATGGAAGCCGTGTTGGCGAGGTCGACTTCGTGGAATTGCCTGAGGCCGAACGCGGGTGGGTACTTGTCCAGACCGATGACCTCCGCGCCCAGGTCGGTGAGCTGCCGCACCAGCGCTGCGCCAATCCCTGAGGCGCAGCCGGTCACTAACGCGCGGCGGCCGTCGTAGCGAAACAGTTGGTCTGAGTCACCCAACGCGGGAACTCGGCAGGTCGAACGGTCTCACTTGCCTTGCTGTTCTTTGAGTCGCTGGGCCGCCTGGACCCGACCTTCGTTGATCTCGGCCATCGCCTCGGGAATCTCGCTGGCGGTGAACTTGCCGCCGCGACCGGTCGGTAAGCCACCGAAGGAATACTGTTCGTCGAATTGCGGTGCGGTGGATTCAGGTCGGCGACCTTCTACCTTCTCGATGATCGGCGCGAGTCGGGTTTTCTTGTCGGCCACCGCTTTCTCGTCTCGCTCGATGAACTCCGGTAACACTTCTTTGCCCATCAGCTCAATGGATTCCATGGTGCCCTCATGGCTGCGCGGGTTGAGTAGCAGGATGATTTCGTCGACCCCGCTCTCTTCGTAACCGCGCAGGAACTCACGCACCGTCGCCGGCGAGCCGATGGCTCCGCGGCCCGGGCCGTAGGCCAGCGTCGGATCCTTCTTCACCTCTTCCAGATACCGGTCCCACACCCCGGTCCGACCCGGGGTGTGCACGCCGGTCATGTAGTAGTGCATGATGCCGAACGAGAAGAACCCGCCGCCTTCACCGAGCCGATCTAGCGCTTGTTCGTCGGTCTTGGCGACCATCATGGACAAGTCCCCGCCGATGGCCAAGATGTTCGGGTTGATCTGGGGCGTGACCGGGACGCCGCTTTCCTCGAATTCCTTGTAGTAACCGTTCACCCGCTCCGTCAGCGGTCCAGGTCCGGTGTAGGCGAAACTCAGTGCGCCGATGCACTTCTGGGCCGCCATCTGGACGCTGGCCGGTCGGGTACAGGCGACCCATACGGGCGGATGGGGCTTCTGCATGGGCTTGGGAATGACGTTGCGGGCCGGCATCTCGATGTGGTTGCCCTTGAAACCCGAGAACGGCTCCTCGATCATGCAGCGGATGGCCACCTCGAGGGCTTCTTCCCATTGTGACCGTTTGTCGGCGGGATCGATGTTGAACCCGCCCAGCTCACCCACCGACGACGACTCTCCGGTGCCGAACTCAACCCGTCCATTGGACAGCAGATCAAGGGTGGCGATGCGCTCGGCCACTCGGGCGGGGTGGTTCACCGCGGGCGGGAGGTGCATGATGCCGAAGCCGAGCCGGATGTTCTTGGTCCGCTGGCTCGCCGCAGCCAAAAAGATCTCGGGCGCTGTGGAGTGGCAATACTCCTCGAGGAAGTGGTGCTCGGTGAGCCAAACGGTGGAAAAGCCGGCCCGGTCCGCGGCTTCTACCTCGTCTAGGCACTCCTGCAGCAACACCCGTTCGTCGTCGGGCTGCCACGGTCGCGGCAAAGCGAACTCGTAGAACAGTGAGATCTTCATTTTCTACCTCCTATGAGAATTAAGGGTCCGAGAGGCGGCCTGCGTGGCAACATGTTTGGCCGCGACGAAGCCGAAGGTCATGGCCGGACCGATGGTTGCCCCGGCTCCGGCGTAACTTCGGCCCATGACCGGCGCCGACGTGTTGCCTACCGCATACAGACCGGCCACCACGGTGTCATCCGTCCGCAGCACCCTGGCGAATTCGTCGGTGCGCAGACCACCGGATGTGCCCAAATCACCCAACACGATCCGGAAGGCGTAGTACGGCGGATCGCCCAGCGGATACAGGTTGGGGTTGGGCAGGGTCGGGTCGCCGTAGTAGTTGTCGTAGACGCTGTCGCCGCGATTGAAGTCGTCGTCGTGGCCGCTGCGTGCCAATTTGTTGAATCGGCAAGCGGTTTGACGCAAGGCATCGGCCGGGACGCCGATCTTGGCGGCCAGTTCGTCCCAACTGCCAGCGGCCTTCACCACGCCGGACTCAAGCCAGGCCGCCGGTATTCTGCGTCCGGTAGGCACCGGAGCACCGGGGACTTTGGGAATGGGCAGATGCCCGCCGATCACGTACCGATTGAAGGACCGGTGGTCGGTGATCAGCCAGCATGGGATGTGCGTGACACCGGTTTTCTGTCCTTCGAGCATGGCGTGGCCGAAGTCCATGTACGGTGCGGCTTCGTTGATGAAACGTTTGCCCGCACCGTTGACGATGAATTGTGCCGGCATCATCCGCTCGTTGAGCATGAATTGCATGCGACCATCGGGCCATTGCATCGCGGGAAACCACCAGGCCTCGTCGAGCAGCTCGGCGGCCGCGCCAACCTGCTGTCCAGCGCGGATGCCGTCGCCCATGGCCGCGGGATTGCCGAAGCTCCAATCCTGTTCCAAGGCGGGCTGGTGTTCTTTACGCCAGGCCAAGTCGTGGTCGAAGCCTCCGGTGGCCAGGATGACCCCGCACCGCGCGCCGATCCGCTGGGTGATGTCGCCGCGTCGTACCACCGCACCGGTCACCGAACCGTCGGCGCCGGTGACCAATTCGGCCAGCGGACTGTCCAGCCACAGCGGGATGTCGCGATCCCGCATGGCGAGTCGCAACCTCGCCGCCAGGGATTGGCCGATCGCCGCCATGCGCTCGTCGAACACCCTCGCGCGCACCATCCGAGCGATCAGCTTCACCAGCACGCCTTTGCCGGCCCATGATTGCCGGATGCGATAGAACGACCGCAATTCTTTGGGGCCGAGCCAGATTCCTTTCGGAGCCAGCGCCAACGGCTGCAGCAACGTCTGTTCGTCCTCGCCCAGTTTGCGTAGATCAATGGGTGGCACGTTGATGGTGCTGCCCAGTGTGGATCCACCGGGTAACTCGGGATAGTAGTCGGCATAGCCGGGCTTCCAGACGAACCGGAGCCAAGGCGACAGTCGCTCCAAAAACTCCAGCATCTGCGGCGCGGATTCGACGTACTGCCGGATGCGGGCCTCACTGACCAGACCGTCGGTGATCTGCCGCAGATATTCGACGACGCCCTCGGGTGAGGGAGCATAGCCTTCCCTGCGCTGTGCCGGTGCTCCCGGAACCCAGATGCCGCCACCCGAGAGGGCGGTGGATCCGCCGAAGTGGCTTGACTTCTCGACGACCAGGGTTTCTAAGCCGGCGCGGTGCGCGGTCAGTGCGGCCGTCATGCCGCCACCGCCGGATCCGACGACGAGGACGTCGACGATGTGGTCAAAGACATCGGTACCGGCAGAGGTCATACGCCTGGTGCCGCCGTTCTGATGGCGAATCCGGCGATCAGTTCCGGAGCCTTCTTGTAATACCGATTCGTAGTGCGGTACCGGCCTGCGGTCGCCAGCGCAGCGAAAGCCGCTATCCAGGTCCGGATCTCGTGCCCCGAACTGCCACCTTCATGGGTGATGAACGAGTTGGACCACTGGTCGAGGTCATCGAGGTAGCCGCCGTCGATCAACTCCAAGAACCGTTGGTCCCAAACGGGATTGAGTGGCTGCAGGTCGCTGTCTCCCCCGGCGAAGCGCTTGGCCGCCTCGATGACCGCGGTCTGGCGAGCCTGCCGCTGCTCAGCCGTCATTGCGCGGCCGTGCACGATGCGGTCGACGACCGCGGGGGCAGCGGTGGCGAGAGTCGGTACTGGCGGACTGTGCGAGAGCCCGCCAGATCCGACGACGAGTACGCGCTTGTTCAGGCCGGTGAGGAAGTCTCCGACCGCGGCGCCCAGCGCCCGGCAGCGATGTATCGGGCCGAGCGGCGCGGCAATGGCATTGATGAACACCGGCAAAACCGGACGTGCGAGGGCTGACCCCAGCAGTTTTTCCAGCGGTTGGACGGTGCCGTGGTCGACGTCCATGCTGGCCGACACCGCGACGTCCACACCATCGTTCAGCACGGCTTGGGCACATTGCGCGGCGATGTCTTCGGGCACATCCAGTGGGCCGGCGTGTGTCCCGTAGTCGCCAACACCGGTGGCGCGCAGTCCGATGCAGAACGGCGGCATGGCTTTGTAGAAGAATCCGTTGTAGTGGTCCGGGGAGAAGATGACGACGAGTTCCGGGTCGTAGGCGGTGACGAAGTCGCGCGCCTGCGCGATGGCCGCACTGATGTCGTCAAGTAGGTCCTGCGACGGCCCCGGTAGATTCAGCAGTGGGCTGTGGGACATACAGCACAGTGCCAGTGTCATTTCCGACTTCACCCCCTTCCGGTCTGAGGGTGAGGGTGTCTAGCAGCGCAGCGCTCAACTCCGGCGCCAGCTGGGCGATGCAGGCTCCGGCGATGCAGCGGTCGGGCCGCAAGAACACGACCGATTCTTGGTAAGCATCGAACCAGGCTTTCAAGCCACCGGATCGGTCGCCCACGATCACCACGTCGGGATCGTCGTGCCCAGCCCAGTACAGCTGTGTCACCGGACGCAGCGCGAAGAAACGCGCGCCCAACGCTTTCCACGCGTCGAATGCGTCACCGCCGAGGATCTTGCGGGGATCGTTGTTCCAGCACAACACCGCAAACCAGGTGCCCAGCACGTCGTCGAGCAGTAGGTTTTGCTGCGAGCGAGTATCCACGCGAGGCTGAACGAACAACGTGCCGACCGGCGACCCGGGATTTCGGGGCTCCGAGTGCACCACGGCGCCACGTTCATAACGGGGCATCGGCTTGAACCGCATCTCCAGCACATACCGCTTGAGCGTGGGCACGATCGAGCCCGCGCGTACCACGATGTCGCGCGCTCGCGCGACCTTGCGGTTGGTCGGTGAGATGACGCGGCCCACCATCGTGGACAGGTCGATCATCGCCCGGGCGTGTTTGCGCCGCTCCATGTCATAGGTGTCCAGCAACTGCTCGCCGGCCTGCCCCTTCACCACCGCGGCCAGCTTCCAGCCCAGATTGGCGGCGTCGCGGATTCCGCTGTTGTAGCCCTGCCCCTGCCATACCGGCATCAGATGCGCCGCGTCACCGGCCAACATGAGTCTGCCGCTGCGGAAGTTGCCGGCGATCCGGGAGTGGTGGGTGTAGACCCGGCGCCGGATCACTTCCACCCGGTCCGGATGCGGGACCATGCGCGCGAGCATCTCCCGCAGGAACGCCGGGTCCTGTGCTTGCTCGTCGGACTCCTCGGCGTGAATCATGAACTCGAACCGGCGAATTCCGTGTGCGATGGAAATGGAGGCATACGGACGTTCTGGATCGGCACCAACCTCACTGTTCGGGTGGCCCAGCGGGTCGTTGGCGATGTCGACGACCAACCATCGTGTCGGTGAGGTGGTTCCGTCAAAGGAGACACCCATCATTGCGCGGGTCTTGCTACGTCCGCCGTCGCAGCCGACCACGTAACGCGCCCGCACCGCAACCGGCTCCGCGCCGCCCAGTGCCACGGTTACCGCGTCCGCACTTTGTTCACAAGAGATCATCGGGTGGTCCCACCACACCTCGACGTGATCGAATCTTTCCAATCCGCCGAGCAATTCCGCGTCAACCAGGGGCTGCACGAAGCCGTTGCGCTTGGGCCAACCGAATCGCGCGTCGGGTGGTGCCATCTCGGCAAGTATGCGACGCTTGGCATCGAAGAACCGCAGGATCTGGTTGGGCACGGTGTGCGGCAGGATCCGATCGACCAGTCCGATGGCCTGGAAGGTGCGCAACGCCTCGTCGTCCAAACCAACCCCGCGGGGATAGTCGATCAGCGTCGACCGTTCTTCGACCACCAGAGTGCGCACGCCTTGCAAGCCAAGGATATTGGCCAGCGTCAGCCCGACCGGTCCGGCACCAACCACGACCACGTCGACGTCACCCTGCGGACCGGCGGCAGCCATCAGCGCCCCAGCAGGAAGTCGATGTGCAGTCGATTGAACGTCTTGGCGTCCTCGTACTGCGGCCAATGACCACAACCGGTCATCACCTCGAACCGGGCGCCGGGGATCATGGACGCGATGCGGCGGCCCTCTGGAACGTCGGCGGTCGGGTCGTCGCTGGTCCACAACACC
>NZ_LZLE01000363.1 GCF_001673155.1 Mycobacterium sp. 1423905.2
TCGAGTCCGATGCCCAGGGTGTCGCCGGGAGGCCACGGGACGACCGGTTCAGCCCCGCGTGAGCCAGTCGGCGCTGCGTGACAGCCAGACCCCAACAGCCCACCAACCGCCAGCGCCCCACCGAGCACACGTCGCCGGCCAACATCCATCAGATCCACCCTAGTGGCTCTATTCGACTCGCGTCGAATATCGCTGCAGCGTAACTGGATTCGCCCAGAACCGACACCAGCGCTCCGGTGAAAACGGCATTGGTGGGCTGGGCTGGTTGCGGTTTGACCCGCCGAATAGCGATCTCTTACGGGGGTGCGGCCCCAGCAAAGCGTCGTGCGGGCGTTTGCCCGAGCGCCGTATCCGAACCGCCAAATATTCGGAAAGTGCCTGATAGCAACCAAGCGGCGGCGTTCGCGGGCGGTCGCTGCGTGGTGTCGGCGAGGTCAATATTGGGATCGGTAGCACCACAAATGCCCTGGAATTGGTGCTCGTTGGTGCTATCTTGACGTCGCCGGTCCGCAACGTTCTACAACGTGAACGGCTCCGTGCTCGCTGTGTAGCCCTTCGCCTATATGACTCGGGGTTAGGAGAGAACGAGTGAGTGCCAACCCGTTTGACGATGACAGTGGGACTTTCGTCGTGTTGATCAACGACGAGGAGCAACACAGCCTGTGGCCGACGTTTGCTGACGTACCGGCGGGCTGGCGCGTTGTCTACGGTGAGGCGGACCGGGCAGCGTGCCTGGACTACATCGAGCAGAACTGGCCGGACATCCGGCCCAAGAGCCTGCGCGATCGTCTAGCGCAGAGCTCGGACTCCTGAAACACCAGTCGCCGAGGGTCGGCGGTCCGATGAAGCCTGAAGAGGGGTTGCGCTCTGGGGCGCCGGCTGGGAACGGCGGGCAGCGCATCGATGTAGCAGAGGTGCAAGCCGCGCTCGGCGCCTTGGCCGGGGTCGATCAGGCGGTGGTGGTGCTGCGCGAAGACCGACCGGGTGATCGGCGTCTGGTCGGATACGTCACCGCGTCGGGGATCGGCGGGATAGACCCAGCGGCGGCGCGCGTCGCATTGGCCGAGCGGCTGCCGGCGTATCTGGTGCCGGCCGCCGTGCTGGTGCTCGATGCCCTGCCGATTGGGGACAACGGTGAAGTGCAGATCTCGGCGCTGCCGGTTCCCGAATATCAAGACAGTGACCGCTACCGCGCGATCGAGGAGACACTCGCCAAGATCTTCGCGGAAATCCTCGGTGTGGAGCGGATCGAGGCCGACGAGTCGTTCTTCGACCTCGGCGGGGATTCCCTGGGGGCGATGCGGGCGGTCGCCGCGGTCAACGCGGCCCTCGACGCCGACCTGCCCCTAGGCGCGGTGTTCAACGCGCCGACGGTGGCCCAGTTGGCGGCTCGCATCGGCGCGGCCTCAGGCGGATGCAAGCCGTTGGTGGCGCGCGAGCGGCCCGCCGTCATCCCGTTGTCGTTCGCGCAGAGCCGGCTCTGGTTCATCGCCCAATTGCAGGGGCCCTCACCGGTTTACAACCGCGCGGTCGCCTTGCGGCTGAGCGGCAAGCTTGATCCGGATGCACTGGCCACGGCGCTGGGTGACGTGGTGGGCCGCCACGAAAGCTTGCGTACGGTGTTCTCGGCCGTCGACGGGGTACCACGGCAACTGATACTGCCGCCCGGACAGCTGGACTTCGGTTGGTCGGTCGCCGATGCCACCGAATGGCCCGACGCCCGGCTGACCGCGGCCATCGAGGAAGCGGCGCACTACAGTTTCGATCTTGCCGTCGAAATCCCCTTCCGGGCAAGAGCATTCAAACTCAACGGCCAAGAACACGTGTTGCTGGTCGTTGTGCACCACATCGCTGGGGACGGCTGGTCCATCGGTGTGCTGGCCGCTGACATCAGCTCCGCCTATGCCAGCCGGTATGCGGGTCGGGCGCCCGGGTGGACCGAATTACCCGTGCAGTACGCCGATTACACGCTTTGGCAGCGAGAGAACCTCGGTGATCTCGCCGACCGCACCAGTCCGCTCGCCGCTCAGGTGGAGTTCTGGGAGCAGGCGCTGTCCGGTATGCCCCAACGCCTGGAACTGCCCACCGACCGGCCCTATCCGCCCGTCGCCGACCACCACGGCGCCAGCGCGACGGTCGAGTGGCCGGCCGACCTGCAGCAGCAGGTGCATGCAGTCGCTCGCGAACACAACGCCACCAGCTTCATGGTGCTGCAAGCCGCCTTGGCCGTGCTGTTGTCTCGGCTCAGCGCGAGTTCTGATGTGGCGGTTGGTTTTCCGATCGCGGGCCGCGGCGACCCTGCGCTCGAGAACCTGGTGGGTTTTTTCGTCAACACCTTGATTCTGCGGGTCGACGTGACGGGGGATCCCACCTTCAGCGAGTTGCTCGCGCAGGTGCGCCAACGCAGCCTGGCTGCCTACGAGCACCAGGACGTTCCCTTCGAGGTCCTGGTTGAACGGCTCAACCCGCCCCGCTCGATGACCCATCATCCGTTGATCCAGGTGATGTTGTCCTGGCAGAACACCGCGTCGCTGGAGCTGACGGTGGCCGACTTGAAGGTCAGTCGCCGGCCCATCGACACCCATACCGCTCGGATGGATCTAGCCTTCTTTCTCGGCGAACGGTTCACCGACACCGGCGCGCCGGACGGGATCGCCGGCACGGTGGAATTCCGCACCGACGTGTACGACGAAGCGAGCATCGAATCTCTGGTCGCGCGCCTACAGCGGGTGCTGCTGACGCTCATCGCCAATCCGGCGGCCCGGTTGTCGTCGGTGGATCTGCTCGATGGCGGCGAGCAGGCCCGGCTGGACGGGTGGGGCAACCGTGCGGTGCTGACCGCGCCCGCGCCCGCGGCCGTCTCCATACCGGCCATGTTCGCCGCCCAGGTGGCCCGGACTCCCGACGCGGTCGCGCTGGTGTGCGGGCAGGCCTCCTGGACCTATCGCGACCTCGACCACGCGGCAAACCGGCTGTCGCACAATCTTTCTGGACATGGTGTCGGACCGGGCGCGGGCGTGGCGCTGTTGATGGAACGATCTGCGCACGCGGTGGTCGCTATTCTGGCGGTGCTCAAGTCCGGGGCGGCGTATCTCCCGATCGACCCTGCCCTACCCGCCGCCCGGTTGGAACTGCTGCTCGAAGACGCCGTACCGGTAGCGGCACTCACCACCTCCGCGCTGCGCGAGCGATTCGACGGGCATGACCTGTTGGTACTCGACGCAGACGAACCGATTCCCGGTACCGCGGCGCCCGCCACTGCACATCACGTCACCGCAGATGACATCGCCTATGTCATCTACACCTCGGGCACCACCGGGGTGCCCAAGGGAGTGGCCATCACCCACCACAACCTCACGCAGCTGATCAGGTCGCTGGACGGCGGACTGCCTCCGGCGGCCGAACAGGTGTGGTCCCAATGGCATTCCTACGCTTTCGACTTCTCGATCTGGGAGATCTTCGCCGCGCTGCTCCGCGGCGGTCGGCTGGTGGTGGTGCCCGAGTCGGTAGCCAGCTCACCCACCGACTTCCACGACGTGCTGGTCGACCAACAGGTCAACGTGCTGACCCAAACGCCCTCTGCCGTCGGCCTGTTGCCCAGCGAAGGCTTGGAATCGGTGGCGTTGGTGATGGGTGGTGAGGCATGCCCGCCCGAGGTGGTGTCCCGCTGGGCGCCCGGACGGGTCATGATCAACGCCTACGGGCCGACCGAGACCACGATCTATGTGGCACTGAGCACGCCACTGACGGCCGGAGATGCGACTGCGGCGCCAAT
>NZ_LZLE01000364.1 GCF_001673155.1 Mycobacterium sp. 1423905.2
CGGCTCCGGTTTCGGCCAGCCACGCCAGCGGTACCGGCGCGAAGGCTTCATTGACTTCAAAGACACCGATGTCGCGCAGTTTGACGCCGGACTTGGCCAATACCTTCTCGGTCGCCGGTATCGGACCGGTCAGCATGAGCACGGGATCGGCGCCGGCCACTGCCCCAGCGCGATAACGCACGATTGGCACCAAGTTCATCTCGAGCGCCAGTTCAGATGTGGTCACCAAGAGCGCGGCGGCGCCATCGGAAATCTGGGAGGAGTTGCCGGCGTGGATAACGCCGTCCTCGGCGAAGGCGGGTTTGAGTCCGGCCAACTTTTCGACGGTGGTGCCGCGACGCACGCCCTCATCGGTAGTGACGATCGACCCGTCGTCGACGAAGACGGGCACGATCTGATCGGTGAACGCGCCGCTGTCCTGAGTCGCCGCGGCCCGCTCGTGGGACAGCACCGAGTATTCGTCGAGTTGGGCGCGGGAAAAGCCCCACTTGGTGGCGATCATCTCCGCCGACAGGCCCTGATTGAACGAAAAACCGTCATAGCGCTCAAGGACTTTCGGTCCGTACGGCATTCCGGTGGCCCGAGCCGCCCCCAACGGGACGCGGCTCATCACCTCCACACCACCGGCCACCACCACGTCCTGCTGACCCGACATCACCGCCTGCACCGCGAAGTCGAGCGCTTGTTGGCTTGAGCCACACGCGCGGTTGACCGTGGTGCCCGGGATGCTCTCGGGCCATCCCGCGGCCAACACCGCGTAGCGGGCGATGTTGCTGGATTGGTCGCCGACTTGGGAGACGCAGCCCCAGATCACGTCGTCGATGAGCTCGGGTCCGATGCCAGTTCGCTCCAGGAGTTCGTTGAGGACGACAGCAGACAGATCCGCCGCGTGCATCGAGGACAAACCGCCGTTGCGCTTGCCGACGGCGGTACGCACCGCTTCGACGATGACCGTTTCCCGCATCGCTCCAGTAAACGACGGCTCGGCCGGCGCGTTGCGCGCGGTCCCCAGCATTCCGACGCGACGTCGCAGCCACCGGCCGATTCGCGCGCCGCGCCGCATGCCAAATGCCGCATGCCAAATACTGATGCCGATGGTGAAACAGCATGCGAGTCATCGGCTGTAGCGGGGCGACACGGACATCACAATCCCCGAGAAGTCACCCAGGCTTCGATACGTTCCGCGACGGCCCGCCAGCCCGGTTCGAGCATCATGTCATGAGCCATGCCGGCGAAGATCTCCGCCTCTGTCCGGTAGGCGCGGGCCGTCGCACGGACTTCCGCGGTCGTAATGGATCGATCCGATCCGGCGCCGAGCACCAACATCGGCGCCGAAACCCGCTGTGGGCGAATCGGATGCACCATTGTGTCGAGCAACGCACGCGGACTCTCCTCTTCGAAGCGCGCCGCCCAGCGGGCCACATCGGTGTTTGCGGCCCGAACGGAGAAGAACGCCTCACGGGCGCGGCCGGGAGTATTGATCAACTGCACCGAGTTGCCGGTCACCGTTGCCTTGGCCATGAGCCATGGATGCCGCCGGATCGAGCGCAGCAAGAATCGGCTCAACCCGTGTGGAGGCGCGGATGCGAGTAGCACTCCCGCAGGCGCCTGATGCGACTCGAGATACTTCTGCACGACAAAGCCTCCGAGCGAGTGGCCGATGAGTACCGGCACGTCGGTCAAGTAGTCAATCACCGCTGCTAGGTCGTCGACATAGTCGGCGATCGACACCGTGCGTAATGGCCGGGAAGTCGAACTGCCACCATGCCCGCGCAGGTTGACGGCAACCGCACGAAACCCGTTGGCAGCGAAGAAATCTAGGAAGTACTCGTCCCAACACCACGCGGCGTGCCCGCCTCCGTGGACAAACAGCAGTGGTGTGCGGCTGGATACACCGGAAGGTAGCTTGTCGATGATCACCAGATCATCGGCCGCCGTCTCACGCAGCACGCGGGCGTGTGATGTCATGGCGCATTTCCTCCCTCGGGGCCGCAATGCCATGACTATTGGACGAAACGTTGCGAATACCATCCGTCGAACCGCGTAGATTAGGCCGAACTCGGGGTCGTAGATCCACACCACAGCAACGCCGGCGCTGGCTAACATAGGCAAAACCAACGGGAAGCGACCTTGGCGTGAGCGAAACATCGACGTCGGGAACCCACAACCTTCCGGCGCAGTTGACGACGTTCGTCGGCCGCGGTGCAGAGATCAGCTTGTTGCGCGGACTGCTGGGTAACCATCGCTTGGTCACCCTGACCGGCGCCGGTGGTGTCGGCAAAACCCGGTTGGCAATCGAAGTGGCCACCCAGCTCTGCGCCGATTTCGTCGACGGCATTTGGTACGTCGATTTGGCCGCGGTGGTCGATGCTGGAATCGTGCCCGAGGCAACCGCGCGAGCGCTGGACATACCTATCCAGCCGGGCGGTTCAGCGACCGATACGCTGCTGCGCTTCATCCGCGACCGGAAACTCCTTGTTGTGCTTGACAATTGTGAGCATCTGCTCGACTCTGTTGCCGCCTTGGTAACCGCTGCGCTCACTAGCTGCCCGGGGCTCACCGTGTTGGCTACCAGCCGAGAACCGCTTGGCGTCACCGGCGAGGTGACCTGGCGTGTTCCGTCATTGTCGCTGGCCGAGGAGGCCATCGAGTTATTCGAAGAGCGAGCCCGCCGAGCGAAACCAGGGGTCACGCTGCGCCGGGAGACAGTCTTCGAACTCTGCCAGCGCCTCGACGGCATGCCGTTGGCAATCGAACTCGCCGCCGCGCGGGTCAGGTCGATGACGCTTGACGACATACTCGATGGATTGTGCGACCGATTTCGGCTACTCACCGGCGGAGCGCGCACGGCGGTTCGTCGCCAACAAACACTGCGGGCCTCCGTCGACTGGTCACATGCTCTGTTGAGCGAGCCGGAACGGGCGCTATTTCGCAAACTAGCCGTGTTCCGCGGAGGCTTTTACCTCGATGCCGCGCATTGCGTCGTAGCAGCTGAACCCGCGCAGGTACGTGACCGCTTGTCCTCACTGGTGGACAAATCCCTCGTCGTCGTCGATGACAGTGAGACGCGCACGCGCTACCGGTTATTGGAAACCATGCGGCAGTACGCGCAGGAGCAGCTGGCCGCGTCCGATGAGGTCGAAAACACCCGATCACATCATCACCACCACTACGCCGCGAAGGCGTTTGCCCTTGAAGATGTCCTGGCCGACCACTCCGATCGGGTCGAGCAGGTCGTTGTCGACATCGACAACCTACGAGCCGCATTCGACTGGAGCCTCGAAATCGGTGACGCCGCTTCCGCGGCACGCCTCGCCTCGGCGCTACAACCACTGTGGCTGGGCTCCGCCGACTTCGGCGCCGCCCGCAACTGGTTCGACATCGCCATCGACTGTGGCGAAGTCCCTCCGGATGTTCGCGCACGGGCATTGGCCGACCGAGCGATGTTGGCCGTGTTGGTCGGGGCCGCCGACGGCTCTGAGGCCGACGAAGCGGTCCGAGTCGCGCGCCAACTCGACGATCCGCGGCTGCTGGCGTGGACACTCGCCGCCGCAGCGGCGAGCCACGCATTCGACATTGACTACGATCAGGCGTCTTTCGCCGAGGCAATCGACATGGCGCGCTGTCAAGGCAGCCCGTGGCGCTTGATCGCCATGCTGGTACTCCGGGCCCACGTGGCCTATGTCGCCGGTGAACCGATTGCCGCCGGTGCTGCGGCGGAGGAGGGCCGGGACGTCGCCGACTGCATCGGTGACCGGTACGGTTCACGGGCCTGCCGCTGGCAGTTGGGACTCGCCCGAATGATGTCCGGTGATCTCGTCGACGCGGTCGCGCAATTTCGGCAGCTGCGGTCCGAGGCCAACGCCATCAGGGAAGTGGGCTGGGCGGCCGGCAGCGCGATATGCCTGAGCCGGCTGCACACCTATCGCGGTGAAACCGACGAGGCTCTCAGAATCGCTTCCCAGGCCATCAGCGCCGCACATGATGTTGGTGGTTTTCTTCCCGGTTTCGCTCAGGCGGCCCTGGCGGTAGCGCACCTTGCCGCCGGTGATGTCAACGCGGCGGCCGCCGCAAGCGAGGCCTGGCACGACGCGGCAGCGGCGCAACCGCAGAGCGCGTCGATACACCTGGCCTTGATGGCGCAGGTGGCCTGCGCGCGTGGCCAGCTGACCACAGCTCGCCGCTGGGCGGATGAAGCGATCTCCGCCACCCGGGGGTGGCACCGGATGGTGGCATTAGCGACGCGCTGCCACATCGCGGCCGCACAGGGTGAATACGAGCAGGCCAATCACGACATCCAGGACGCGCTGACGTGTGCGGCCCGGGTTCAGGCATGGCTCGGCGTCCCCGAGGTGATCGAGCGCCTGGCGTCGTTGACCACCGATCAGCGGCGAGCCGCTCGCCTGTTGGGAGCCGCGAGCACGCTGCGCGGCCGAACGGGTGAGGCGCGCTTCGCCGTTCATCAACCCGCATACGATGACCTCATTGCTGAACTGCGAACTGCGTTGGCCCGCAGCGAGTTCGACATCGCTTGGGCCGACGGCGCAGCGTTAGATCGGGAGCAGATGATTGCTTACGCGCAACGCGGGCGCGGTGAGCGCAAACGGCCGACTATTGGCTGGGAATCACTCACGCCCACCGAGCGGGACGTCGTCGGGTTGGTCGGTCAGGGTATGCCGAACAATGCCATTGCGGCGCGGTTGTTCATGTCACCGCGCACGGTGCAGACACACCTCACCCACGCCTACGCAAAATTGGGTATCACGTCGCGGGTGCGTCTCATCCAGGAAGCTGCCCGGCACCTCTGACTCGGCCGATCCCGGAGTCTCGGAAGTCAGTAACTTCGGGGCAGCTTCAGCGCATGCGAACCGAGGAAGTTGAGGATCATTTCCTGGCTGATCGGGGCGATCTTCATCAGCCGCGCCTCGCGGAAGTAGCGCGCGACGTGATACTCCTCGGCGTATCCCATGCCGCCGTGGGTCTGCAATGCCCGGTCGGCGGCGGTGAAGCCCGCATCGGCACAGAGGTATTTGGCGGTATTTGCCTCGCGCCCACAGGGTTTGCCGTTGTCGTAGAGCCAAGTGGCTTTGCGCAACATCAGCTCCGCGGCATCGAGTCGGGCCAGCGAATCCGCAAGGGGGAACTGGATGCCTTGGTTCATGCCAATCGGCCTGCCGAACACCTCGCGGTCGTTGGCGTACTTCACCGCCTTGTCCAGGGCCACCCGCCCGATGCCCAGCGCCTCGGCCGCGATCAGCATGCGCTCCGGGTTCAGGCCGTCCAGGATGTACTGAAAACCCCTGCCTTCCTCTCCGATTCGATCCTCGACCGGCACCTCGAGGTTGTCGATGAACAGCTCGTTGGAGCTGACCGCATTGCGGCCCATCTTGCGGATCGGCCGGATGTCGACGCGGCTGCGATCGAGATCGGTGAGGAACAGTGTCATCCCGTCGGTCTTCTTACTCACTTCGTCATAACTCTGGGTCCGGGTCAGCAGCAGGATCTTGTCCGATTCCATGGCTTTGGAGATCCACACCTTGCGGCCGTTGACGACGTAACGGTCGCCGTCCCGCTTGGCGAATGTGGTGATGCGTGAAGTGTCCAGTCCCGCACCAGGTTCGGTCACACCGAAGCACACGTGCACGTCACCCGACGCGACAGGTGGCAGGGTGCGTGCCTTCAATTCGTCGGAGCCGTGGACCACCACCGGTTGCATCCCGAAGATGGACAGGTGAATGGAACTGGCGGCGTTCATCCCACCGCCGGACTTTGCGACCTCCTCGAGCAGCAGTGTGGCTTCGGTGATGCCCAGCCCGTGCCCGCCGTACTGGGTGGGGATCGTCATCCCCAGCCAGCCGCCGTCGGCAATGGCGCGGTAGAACTCAGTCGGAAACTCGTGCGCCTGGTCTCTTTCCAGCCAATAGTGGTCGTCGAACTTGCGCGCCAACTCGGCGACAGAGCGGCGAATCAGCTCCTGGTCCTCGGTCAGCTCGAACTCCACTAGCGACCCTCCTCTCAGCGCGAGCAGACGCAAACTCGCACCATTGCGGCTCAATCAGTGCGAGTTTGCGTCTGCTCGCCGGGGAACGGGACCCTCAGTCGGTGTTGCCGCTGAGGGCTTTGGCGTTGGCGGCGAAATCGGCGAAGGACGAGCCGCCCCGACTGTCCTTGTCGTGGCCGTGGGCCTTGATGGAGACGTCGTGTCCCTCGGCAGCTTTGCGCAGCGCGCCGACGGTCGCCTGTTCGCGCGAAATGTGCGTGAACGGGTCGAACGAGTACCAGCGCATCGCGTTTTCGTGCGTCATCTTATCGATCTCGTCGTCCGGCACGTTGTTGATCGACAGCACGTCCCACAGCTCCTCGGGCGCACCCGGCCACATCGAGTCACTGTGGGGGTAGTCGGCTTCCCAGCAGATGTTGTCGATGCCGATCATGTTGCGCAGTGCTACACCCACCTTGTCGCTGATGAAGCAGGTCAGGAAGTGGTCGCGGAAGACCTCGCTGGGTAGCTTGCCCTTGAAGTCCTGGTGGGTCCAGGTGGAGTGCATCTCGTAGGTCCGGTCGGCGCGCTCCAAGAAGTACGGGATCCATCCGGTGCCGCCCTCGGACAATGCGATCTTCAAGTCCGGATATTCCTTGATGGGCCGCGACCACAACAGATCCGCGGCGGCCTGCACGATGTTCATCGGCTGCAGGGTGATCATGACGTCCATCGGCGCGTCGGGGGCGGTGATCGCCAGCCGACCCGAGGACCCGATGTGCACATTCATCACGGTGTTGGTGTCGCACAACGCTTCCCACAGCGGTTTCCAGTACTCATTGTGGAAGCTGGGGTAACCCATGGCCGCTGGGTTCTCGGTGAAGGTCAGCGCGTGCACGCCCTTTTTGGCGACGCGGCGCACCTCGGCGGCGCACGCCTCGGCGTCCCAGATCACCGGGATCGCCATCGGGATGAACCGCGCGGGGTAGGCACCACACCACTCTTCGATGTGCCAGTCGTTGTAGGCCTGCACCAAGGCGATCGAGAACTCCGGGTCGTCGGTGGCGAACAGGCGCCCGGCGAAGCCGGGGAACGAGGGGAAGCAGATCGATGCCAGGATGCCACCGGCGTTCATGTCCTTGATGCGTTCGTCGACGTTGTAACAGCCGGGTCGGATCTCGTCGAGTCCGGTGGGCTCGATGCCGTACTCCTCCTTGGGCCGGCCGGCCACCGCGTTGAGCGCCACGTTCGGTATGACCGTGTCGCGGAACTTCCACATGTCCGAGCCGTCCGGGTTGTGCACCAGGCGAGGCGCGTCGTCGAGGTATTTCGACGGCAGGTGGTTCTTGAACATGTTGGGCGGCTCGACCGTATGGTCGTCGACGCTGATCAGGATCATGTCCTCTTTGTTCATGACCGTTCCTTTCGCTTGGACCCCTCGGATCTCTTCGCCTGGCGCGACCCGCCGCGCTGGCTTGATGAGCACACTGGGCAAGCCGCCTCAGGTGCCACGCCCGCTACTTTGAAAACTATCTTCTCGCGAAGTGAGAATCAACATCCCGGCGTGGGCCTGCACCCGTCGGTAACGACTGCTGACGTAAACAAACGCCACCTTGAGCGCGCTGCTGAATACCCGGTGACGTCAGCATTGACCGAACGACCGAATCATGCAAGTCTATTAGTTGGAAATGAGAATAGGATTCTCCTACACCGAGAGGACTCAGCAGGATGCGCCTGCCGCCGCTGCCCGCGGACCAATGGGACGAGACTGTCCAACAGGCGCTGGCCGGCATGTTGCCCGAGGAGCGGCGCAACCCGCGCGATGCGTCCAACGTCCTGGCCACCATGGTCAACCACCCGGCACTGACCAAGGCATTTCTTCGGTTCAACCTGCACCTCTTGTACTCCTCTACGCTGCCGCCGCGGATCCGCGAACTGGCCATCCTGCGGGTCGCGCACCGCCGCAACTGCACTTACGAGTGGACCCACCACGTCGACCTGGCCAAACGCGAGGGCATCTCCGACGAGGACATCGAAGCGGTGCGTCGACCCGGCGCCGAAGGACACTTCGACGACTTCGAGCGCACAGTCATCACCGGGGTAGACGAACTCGACGAGAAGTCGGAGTTGTCCGACGACACCTGGACCACGCTCGGCCAGCGCATGGACGACCGGCAACGCATGGACTACGTCTTCACCGTCGGCTCCTACACCATGCTGGCCATGGCGCTCAACACTTTTGGCGTCCAGGTCGAGCAAGACCACGAAGGAAGGTAGAACCGTTGGCCCACTTCCCGAAGCCAGCCGCCGGCAGCTGGACGCAGAATTACCCCGAACTCGGCACTGCGCCGGTCGATTACACCGACTCGATCGACCCGGCGTTCTTCGAAGCCGAACGTGACGCCATCTTCAAGCGCACCTGGCTCAATGTCGGCCGAGTGGAACGTCTCCCCCGTACGGGTAGCTACTTCACCAAGGAGTTGCCGTCGGCCGGACCAGGCGTCTCGGTGATCATCGTGAAGACCAAGGACGGATCCATCAAGGCGTTCCACAACGTCTGTCGCCACCGCGGAAACAAGTTGGTCTGGAATGACTTTCCTCATCAAGAGACCTCCGGCACCTGCCGGCAGTTCACCTGTAAGTACCACGCCTGGCGTTACAACCTCGATGGTGAACTGACCTTCATTCAGCAGGAAGAGGAGTTCTTCGACGTCGACAAGAGCGACTACGGCCTGGTGGGCGTGCGCTGCGAGGTATGGGAAGGCTTCATTTTCGTCAACCTCGACCATGCCGCTCAGCCGCTCGTCGACTATCTCGGGCCGTTGGCCAAAGGCATCGAGGGTTACCCCTTCCACGAAATGACCGAGGTGTACTCATACCGGGCCGACGTCGGAAGCAACTGGAAGTTGTTCATCGACGCGTTCGCCGAGTTCTACCACGCGCCGGTGCTGCACCAAGGCCAGTACACCAAGGAGGAAGCCGCCAAGATCATCAAGTACGGCTTCGAGGCGCTGCACTACGAGCTCGTCAGCCCGCACGGAATGATCTCAACCTGGGGCGGTCAAGCGCCGCCCGCGGACATGAACATGGTCAAGCCCATGGACCAGGTGCTGCGTAGCGGGCTGTTCGGCCCGTGGGATAAGCCGGATGTCATCGCAAATCTCGACCAGTTGCCACCGGGTGTGAACCCGAAGAAGGTCAAGCAGTGGGGCATCGATTCCTGGCACTTCTTCCCGAACTTCATGCTGCTGATCTGGGAACCGGGCTGGTTTTTGACCTACCACTACTGGCCGACGGCCGTGGACAAGCACGTCTTCGAGACGAGCCTTTATTTTGTGCCGCCGAAGAACGCGCGGGAACGCTTGGCCCAGGAGTTGGCCGCGGTGACGTTCAAGGAGTACGCATTGCAGGACGCCAACACCTTGGAAGCAACCCAGACCATGATCGGCACCCGAGTCGTCCGCGACTTCCCGCTTTGTGATCAGGAAATCCTTCTCCGCCATCTGCACAAGGTGACCGGAGACTTCGTGAAGGAGTATGCGCACAATGGCGCTACCCGCTGAATTCGCCGCGCTGGAGCCATATCTGGATTGGGATCTCGCCACCGAGCCCGAGCGGTACGCGAAGCGACTGGCCTCCACGATGGCTCAGATGCAGCAGTTCTATGACGCCGCGTTCCCGCTCCTCAACGACGTCATCGCTTACTGTGACAAGTACCCACTGGACGATCTGCCCGAGGACGCCCGCACGCTCATGCACATCATGCAATCGCTGGTCATGGTGTCGTTTCCCATCGAGGCGTGGAAACAGCCCCGTGTCCCTGACAGCGGCGCCGCTTGGGTGGAACTGGTCAGGGAGCCGGTGATCTAGCCGGTGCTGACGCTCACGGCGGCTGGGTTGCTGGATGTCGACGCCGGCGAGATCGTCCGGCCCGGGGTCCTTCGCATCGACGGCGACCGTATCGCTGGCGTCGGCGGTGAATTCGAGGGTGAGGTCATCGATTTAGGCGACCACATCCTGCTGCCCGGGTTGATGGATATGGAGGTCAATCTGCTGATGGGCGGGCGCGGGGAGAAGCCCGGCCTGTCCCAGGTTCAGGACGACCCGCCGACCCGAATGCTGCGCGCAGTCGGCAACGCCCGCCGCACCTTGCGCGCCGGCTTCACCACGGTGCGCAACCTCGGCCTGTTCGTCAAGACCGGCGGTTACCTTTTGGACGTGGCGCTGGGCAATGCCATCGATGCGGGCTGGATCGACGGCCCGCGGATCGTGCCGGCCGGCCACGCGATTACACCTACCGGCGGGCACTTGGACCCGACCATGTTCGCGGCGTTTGCACCGCACGTATTGGATCTGACGGTCGAGGAAGGCATCGCCAACGGCGTCGACGAGATTCGCCGGGCGGT
>NZ_LZLE01000365.1 GCF_001673155.1 Mycobacterium sp. 1423905.2
CCTCGAACAGCTGCGCGGCGCCGGTGGCCAGGCTGGCCAGCCCGGAGGCCACCGCCGCCAGCTGATCGGCCCGCTCGCGGGGCAGGTATTCACTGGCCGCGACGGGCAGGCCGTCGACCGATACCAGCAACGCATGCGCGACGCCCGGTACCTCGCGGGCGAACTTCGACACCAGCCAGTCGAGCGGGCCGATCAGCTGGCGGCGGTGGCCTCCGGGCTGGCCAGCCTGGCCACCGGCGCCGCGCAGCTGTTCGAGGGCGGGCAGGTGCTGCAATCCGTGGTGGAGATGCAGAACGGTTTCCTGCTGCTGATGCGGGTCGGTGACGGCTCACATCTGGCCACCCTGGCCGTCAACGGCTGCGACATCGGCCAGATCGGTTACGAGATGGCCATCCTCGTCGAACGTGTGGGCGCGGTGGTGCAGTCCTCGCGCCGTCCCGAACCCGAGCCGCAATGGACCGACGCGAGCCGTCGCTGACCTCGGCCGAGGCCACACCGCAGGCGAGCCTGGTTCGCCCGTATACGCTGACGGCCGGACGAACTGGCACCGATGTCGACCTCCCACTGGAAGCGCCGATACAGACGCTGCAGACGGGATCGGCTGACCAGTGGCCGCCCAACGATGTGCGCGGCACCATCGTCGACCTGTGCGTCAACAGCCCCTCGGTCGCCGAGATCTCGGCGCGGCTCGATTTACCCGTGGGTGTCGCGCGCGTCTTGGTGGGCGATCTGGTCACCTCCGGCTACCTTCGGGTGAACAGGACCTTGACCGACCGTTCGACCCGCGACGAGCGCTATGAACTCATAGGAAGGACCCTGCGTGGCCTTAAGGCACTCTGAGGCGCCGCCAGCGGCGCATGCCACCGCGTCGACGAAGATCGTCATCGCGGGTGGGTTCGGCGCCGGAAAGACCACTTTCGTCGGGTCCGTGTCAGAAATCATGCCGCTGCGCACCGAGGCGATGGTGACCGACGCGTCGGCGGGCGTCGACATGCTCGAGGCCACCCCGGACAAGCGGACCACCACTGTGGCAATGGATTTCGGCCGCATCACCCTGGCCGACGACCTGGTCCTCTATCTGTTCGGCACCCCGGGTCAGCGCCGGTTCTGGTTCATGTGGGATGACCTGGTGCGCGGGGCGATCGGCGCGATCGTGCTGGTGGACATTCGTCGTCTGCAGGACAGCTTCGCCGCAGTCGACTTCTTCGAGCACCGCAACCTGCCGTTTCTGGTCGCCGTCAACGAGTTCGACGGCGCCCCCCGCTACCCCGTCGACGAGGTGCGCAAGGCGCTGACCCTGCCGGCGCACATTCCGCTGATCAGCGTCGATGCCCGTGATCGCCGGTCGGCGACAGATGCGCTGATCGCGGTCAGTGAGTACGCCCTGGCCAGCCTGACCGCGTCGTCGGCCGCCGGCCGCTGAGTCCACCGGTGCCGCCGCACTGGGTCGACTGCGAATTCACTGGTCGAGACTTTCGCGACGACGACCTGAGCCGGCTGCGCACCGAACGGGTCATCTTCACCGAATGCGACTTCAGCGGCGTTAACCTGGTCGAATCCGAACACCTCGGTGCCGCGTTTCGCAACTGCAACTTCCGCCGGACGACGCTGTGGCACAGCACGTTCCGCCAGTGCAGCATGCTCGGTTCGGTCTTCGAGCACTGTCGGATGCGGCCGCTGACCCTCGATGAGGTGGACTTCACGCTGGCGGTGCTCGGCGGCAACGACCTGCGCGGTGTCGACTTGAGCGGCTGCCGGTTGCGGGAGACCAGCCTGGTGGAAACCGATCTACGCAAGGCCAAGCTGCGCGGCGCCGACCTGCGCGGCGCGCGGACCATCGGCACCCGTCTGGACGACGCCGATCTGCGCGGGGCGATCATCGACGCCTCGTTGTGGACGACGGCATCGCTGGCGGGCGCGCGTGTCGACGTGCCGCAGGGGCTCGCGTTCGCGGTGGCTCACGGGTTGCGGTTCGACGCCTAACGCTTGATCCGGATGCGCCACCGCACCACGGCGGAGTAGACGACCGACAGGCCAGCCAGCCGGCTCCGGGGTCATTGGTTGTCGGTCGGTCGTCGCAGCTGTCCGCCGGCGATGATCCTTTCGGTGGCGTTTCGCCATCGCTCCAGTTCCTCCGGCGTAGTCAGAGCGGCAGGCAAGTACCGGCTCAAGTGCGTACGCAGCATGAAGGTGCCAAGTACCAGGGTCAGAGGGCTGAGCGTGATCCAGACCGGGTCCAGTCCCGGCTGGGTGAGACCTTGTTGGCTGAGCTCGTCCCAGTATCCGGTGCAGATGTCGACCAAGGTGTCGAAAATGCGGGCGCCGACCGCAGTGTTCTCCGCCAGCGCCCGGCTCATGTAGTCGACGACCACTTCGGGCCCGGACAGCAGCGAGATGACGCGATCGGCGGCGTCGGCGACCGGGTCCTCCGGCGCGCTGACCAAAGGACCGGCCAAGGCCTCGGTAAGCACCGTCATCACATGGTCTTCAACCGCTTGCACCAGTTTCGCCTTGGTGCCGAAGTGGTGCTGCACCAGGCCGATAGATACTCCCGCGGCGTCGGCGATCGTCCGCAGCGATGTGTTCTCAGTGCCGCGCGCGGCGAAGATGGCCAGCGCGGTGTCGCGGATCCGCTGGACGCTCGCCGGTTTGCCCGGGTCGCCGGGACTTGACGGGGTTAGGTCCGCTGGCACCCCGCCAGCCTAAACACGACGTCGGCCGAGTTGGGCCGGCTGCCGGTTCGCCACGCGAGGCACTTCTGCAGCACATCTCTGGTAGAGGCCGGCCCCGACGTGTACCGTGCCAATACGGTCGTATTGTGACGGCGACCCGAGGGCTTTGCCCGCCGCACCGGCGGCGGTGGCGGCTGGGTCTCCGTAGGCTCTCCGTAACCTCGACCCGTTGCGGGACGCCTAGCGCTTGAGCCGGATGCGCCACCACACCACGGCGGAGTAGATCACCGACAGGGCGGCCAGCATCGTCATGTCGAACAGCCACGCGGTCCGCGAGTGTGTCCAGTGACTGTCCTCCGGGCTGATCGAACCCGGCACCAGCTCTCGCAGGTTCACCGTGGCCGCCGACGCGGCGTATCCCCACCGCCCGGGTACCACCCAGGACATCTGGTCGAGCACCAGCCGGTTGGTCACCGGGACCATGCCCCCGGACAGCACCAGCTGCAGCATCAGCGATACCACCAGCAGCGGCATGATCTGTTCATTGGAGCGGGCGACCGAGGACAGCAACATGCCCAGGATCGCCGAGGCCACGCACGTCGCGGCCACGCCGACGAACAGCTCGAAGCTGGGATCGCCCAGCAGTAGCGCCTGTTGCTTCGGGGCGCCCTTGCCCAGCAAGACGATGCCGGTGGCAATGGCCGCCTGGACGACGGCGAACAGGCAGAACACCGTGAGCTTGGCGCTCAGATACGCCCACGTCGACAGGCCCACGGCCTGTTCTCGTCGGAAGATCGGTCGCTCGCCGATCAGGTCGCGGATGGTCAGCGCGGTGCCCATGAACACCGCGGCGATGTTCAGCAGGGTCAGGATCTGGGCGGCTTCGTCGGGCGTCTGGCTGGTCGGTTCGGCCATGCCGAATCCGATGTTGCCCGGCACGGTCAGCGACAGCGCGCCCAGGATGAACGGCAGGACGGCCAGGAACACGAAGTAGGCCCGGTCGGCCACGACGAGCCGGACCTGCCGGCGGGCGATCGTGGAGAACTGGCGATGCACGCTGGTGTGCGCGGGGGCACCCAGATCGGCCGGTGATTCGGCAGGGGTGGGTGGCGGCGGCCGGTTGCGGGCCAGGAAGCGCCGGTTGGCCTCGTCGGGGTCGGCGCCGACCTTGGCGAAGATGTGCGCCCAGTTGGTGGTCCCCATCGCCGCGCCGATCTGGTCGGGCGGGCCGAGGAACGCGGTTTTGCCGCCCGGCGCCATCAGCAACACCTGGTCGCAGACCTCGAGGTAGGTCAGCGAGTGGGTGACCACCAGCACCACGCGACCGGCGTCGGCCAGTTGCCGCAGCATCGTCATGACCTGCAGGTCCAACGCAGGATCCAGTCCGGAGGTGGGTTCGTCGAGGATCAGCAGCGACGGCCCGGTGAGCAGCTCCAGCGCCACCGACGCGCGCTTTCGCTGGCCACCGGAAAGCTTGTCGACGCGAGTGTGGGCGTGCTTGGTCAGCCCGAGCTCGTCGAGCACCTGGGTGACCACCTGCTGGCGGTCCTCTTTGGTGGTGTCCGGCGGCAGACGCAACTCGGCGGCGTACCCGAGCGCCTGCTCGACCGTCAGCTGGCGATGCACGACGTCGTCTTGGGGGACCATCCCGATGCGACTGCGCAGCGACGCGTATTGGGCATGGATGTTGTGGCCTGCGAAGGTCACCGTGCCGGAGCTGGGCGTGCTGTATCCGGCGATCAACCGGGCCAGCGTGGTCTTGCCCGCCCCCGAGCCGCCGATGATCGCGGTGAGCGTCCCGGGCCGCGCGG
>NZ_LZLE01000366.1 GCF_001673155.1 Mycobacterium sp. 1423905.2
ACGAACCGAACCCATGCAGCAGGATGACCAGAGGGCGTGCTGTCGCCGGTTCGGTGGGCGCGTCCGAGGTGGGCGGCAACGCTTCCACGACATGGAATCGGATGCCGTTGGCGTGGACGTCGAGGTGGCGCCAAGGCCCGTCGATGCGGGTGATCGACGGATCGGGTGCCGGCATCTACCAGCCCGAGGGGTCGGCCGGCGTGGTGTCCGACGTGATCGCTTTGGCCTTGGCGGCCGCGTTCTTCTCATGGCCCGGGGTCAACGCGTCGCGCGTCTCCTTGACCGAGGCGATGGTCTGGCGCGGGCCTCGGATACGACGCACTTTCAAGAAGCCCAGCAACGCGAGCACGGCGGTGACCACCACCATGATCCCGAAGACGATGAGGAAGGCCGCCCACCGCCAGATCCAGTTGTCGAGCAGTTCGGCGAGGAAGAAGAAGAAAAAGAAGGTCGAGTAGAACAGCACGACCAGCGCGGCAATAAAGAAGACGCTGCCGGTCAGACCCTTCTTGACATCGCGGGTGATCTCGGCGCGGGCCAGCTCCACTTCCGCCCTGACCAGCGTCGACACCTGCGTAGTCGCGTCTTTGATCAGGTCACCGATCGACGGCTCGCCAGCCCTGGCATGCGGATCGGCCAACGGAATGGTGGTCAGCGTGCTGGGCACACCGTTCTTGCGATCAGGTTTGCTCACAGACGGTCCTCTCGGTGTGACTGCCCGCGGTGCGCGGTCGTCGCGGTTTATGTTGCCATGGCCTTCGGCGCGGTACGAGGCCAGCCGATCGCGGTGGGGGTTACCCGCAACGCAGTGCAAAAATTGACGATGGCGGTCATTTCGGGCATCGCTGTGGTTGTGTGGAGATCATCTAGACTGCCCCTGGTTTTCCGAGTCCCCCAACGTGACGGGAGTATCGCTGTGCAGACGGCGCACCGCGGCTTTGCCGCGGCGATCGGGGCGGTGCTCCTGAGTTTTGTGTTCCTGCCCGCCAATAGCGCGGGTGCCGACGACCGCGTGCCGTTGGGTGGGGGCGCGGGCATCGTCGTGAACACCGGCACGTTGTGCACCCTGACTGCCATCGGGCACGACAAGAACGGTGATCTCATCGGCTTCACCTCCGCGCACTGTGGTGGTCCGGGTGCGCCGGTGGCCGCCGAGGGTGCGGAGAACCGGGGTCCGGTGGGGACCATGGTCGCCGGTAACGACATCCTCGACTACGCCGTGATCAGATTCGATCCGGCCAAGGTCATTCCGGTCAACAACTTCAATGGCTTCGCCATCAACGGGATTGGGCCGGATCCGGTTGTCGGCCAAGTCGCGTGCAAACAAGGCCGCACCACGGGCAATTCGTGCGGCGTGACCTGGGGCCCGGGTCAGGATGCGGGCAGCATCGTGATGCAGGTGTGTGGCGGACCCGGCGACTCGGGTGCGCCGGTCACGGTCGACAACATGTTGGTCGGCATGATCCACGGGGCGTTCAGTGACAACCTGCCCAGCTGCGTCACCAAGTACATTCCATTGCATACTCCGGCGGTGGTGATGTCGATCAACGCAGACCTGGACGACATCAATGCCAAGAACCGGCCGGGTTCGGCGTTCGTTCCTATCGGCTAGTCGCTACTTGGCGGCGCGGATTGCGTCGAAAACGTTGGGGTCCAACAACGTCGACGTGTCACCCAGGTCCCGGTTCTCGCCGATGTCGCGCAACAGCCGGCGCATGATCTTGCCGCTGCGGGTCTTGGGCAGCTCGGGCACGACGTGTATCTCCCGGGGCCGGGCGATCGGAGAAATCTCCTTGGCGACTTGGTCGCGCAACTCGTCGACGATGCCGTCATGCGCTTCGGTGTCGGCGCGTAATACGACGAAGGCGCTGATCGCCTGGCCGGTGGTCTCGTCGGTGACGCCCACCACCGCGGCCTCGGCCACCCCGGAATGCCCGACAAGCGCGGACTCCACCTCCGCGGTCGAGATCCGATGCCCGGAAATGTTCATCACGTCATCGATGCGGCCCAACACCCATATTGCGCCGTCGGAGTCGAAGCGGGCACCGTCGCCGGCAAAGTAGTAACCCTTGTCGGCGAATTTCGACCAGTACGTTTCCCGGTAGCGGTCCGGGTCACCCCAGATGCCGCGCAGCATCGAAGGCCACGGTTGGTCCAGCACGAGATAGCCGCTGACATGCTCCCCTTCGTCGGGGCCCGCATCGAGCGGATCACCATGATCGTCAACGATTTTCGCCGATATGCCCGGCAACGGGCTCATGGCCGCACCGGGCTTCGCGGCCGCTACGCCAGGCAGCGGAGAAATCATCGCCGAGCCGGTTTCGGTTTGCCACCAGGTGTCCACCACCGGAACGCGGTTGGCGCCGATGACTTCGCGGTACCAGCGCCAGGCCTCGTGGTTGATCGGTTCCCCGACCGACCCCAGCAACCGGATAGAGGACAGGTCATGGGCGTCGGGGATTTCCCGGCCCCACTTCATAAAGGTGCGGATCAGCGTGGGCGCGGCGTAATAAATTGTGACGCCGTATCTTTCGATGATCTGGAAGTGGCGGTGTTCGTCGGGGGTGTTGGGTGTGCCCTCGTAGAGCACCTCGGTGAGGCCGTTGGCCAGCGGACCGTAGACCCCGTAGGTGTGTCCGGTGACCCAGCCGATGTCGGCGGTGCACCAGAACACGTCGGTGTCGGGTTTGACGTCGAAGATGGTGTGCACGGTGAAAGCGGTCTGAGTCAGGTAGCCGCCGCTGGTGTGCACGATGCCTTTGGGCTTGCCGGTGGTGCCCGAGGTGTACAGCAGGAACAGCGGGTGCTCGGAATCGAACGCTTGGGCAGTATGTTCGCCCGCGGCCGAGTCGACGACCTCATGCCACCACAGGTCGCGCTCGTCGTTCCAGGAGACGTCAATCCCCGTGCGGCGCACCACCAGAACGTGTTCGATGGGACTGTCCGGGTCAGCGACGGCCTCGTCGGCGGCGTCTTTGAGGGACGCCGGTCTGCCGCGCCGGAATTGTCCGTCGGCGGTGACGAGCAGTTTGGCCTGGGCATCGGAGATGCGCGCTTTGAGCGCTTTGGCGGTGAACCCGCCGAAGACCACGCTGTGCATCAGTCCCAGCCGCGCGCAGGCCAGCATCGTGATGACGGCCTCCGGGATCAAGGGCAGGTAGATCGCGACGCGGTCGCCGGCGACCAGGCCGAGGTCGGTGATCGCGTTGGCCGCTTTGCTCACTTCGGTCAGCAGGTCCGCGTAGGTCAGGGTGCGGCGATCGTCGGCGGGCTCGCCTTCCCAGTAGATGGCGACCCGATCACCGTGGCCGGCCTCGACGTGGCGATCCACGCAGTTGTAGGCGACGTTGAGCTGGCCGCCCACGAACCACTTGGCGAACGGGGGATCGGACCAGTCCAGCACCTCGTCGAATGGCTTGGCCCAGGACAGCCGGTCGGCTTGCTTGGCCCAGAACGCCAAACGGTCTTCCTCGGCTTCTTGATACAGCTCGGCGCGGGCGTTTGCCTGTTCGGCGAACCGCTCCGGTGGCGGGTAGGACGACGGGACTTCGGACGTGGCGTCAGTCACCCTGTGAGCCTAAAGCGTGTCGAAGCGGCCGTCACGACCAAGGGCCCGCGGTCCCCTAGGGTCGGAGTCATGGGTCGCAAGCAGGCCGTGCTGGCCGCCGTGGCTGCCGCTGTGTTGGCGGTCGCGCCGGTGGCCGCCTGTGGCGGCGGCGCGCTGACCCCCGATGTCGTGCTGGTCAACGGCGGTGAGCCGCCGAACCCGTTGATCCCCACCAGCACCAACGACAGCAACGGCGGTCGCATCGTCGATCGATTGTTCGCGGGTCTGATGTCGTATGACGCCGCCGGCCGGCCATCGCCGGAGGTCGCCCAATCGATCGAGACGACCGACAACGTCAACTACCGGATCACCCTGAAGCCGGGGTGGAAATTCACCGACGGTTCACCCGTGACAGCCCATTCGTTCGTCAACGCGTGGAATTACGGGGCCCTGAGCGCCAATGCTCAACTGCAGCAGAGCTTCTTCAGCCCGATCGATGGCTTCGACGAGGTGGCCGGCCCGGCAACCGGTGATACCCAGCAGACGATGTCGGGGCTGCATGTGGTCAACGACCTGGAATTCACCGTGCGGCTCAAGGCGCCCACCATCGACTTCACCCTGCGACTGGGGCACAGCTCGTTCTACCCGCTCCCGGATGTTGCGTTTCGGGACATGGCCGCGTTCGGCCGCAGTCCTATCGGCAACGGCCCTTACCAGCTGGCCAGCAGCGCCGACGGGCCGGCGTGGGAACACAACGTGCGGATGGACCTGGTACCCAACACCGGCTATCACGGCAACCGTATGCCACGCAACAAGGGGCTGCGCTTCGAGTTCTACGCCAACCTGGACACCGCGTACTCCGACTTGTTGTCCGGCAATCTCGATGTGCTGGACACGATTCCGTCGAGCGCCTTGACGATCTATCGGCGCGATCTGGGGAGCAACGCGGCCGGCGGGCCGGCCGCAGTCAACCAGTTCTTGGACACCCCGTTGCGTCTGCCGCACTTCGGCGGTGAAGAGGGCAGGTTGCGCCGACTGGCGCTGTCGGCCGCCATCAACCGACCACAGATCTGCAAGCAGATCTTCGCCGACACCCGTGCCCCGGCGCGCGACTTCACCGCCGAGTCGCTGCCGGGGTTCGACCCAGACATTCCCGGACACGAGGCCCTGGACTTCAATCCCGAACGAGCGCGCCAACTTTGGGCACAAGCCAACGCCATCTCCCCGTGGGCTGGCCGCTATCCGATCGCCTATAACGCCGACAGCGGACATCAGGATTGGGTGGACGCGGTGGCCAACAGCATCAAGAACGTCCTGGGCATCGACGCAGCCGGTGCGCCCCAGCCCACCTTCGCCGCGTTGCGTACCCAGATCACCAATCGCACCATCGACAGCGCCTTCCGCGCCGGCTGGCAAGGGGACTACCCGTCGAAGATGGAATTCTTGGCGCCGCTGTTCGCCACCGGCGCAGGATCCAACGACGTCGGCTATTCCAGCCGGGAGTTCGACTCGGCCTTGGCCAAAGCCGAAGCCGCGCCCACCCTGCCCGAGGCCAGCGTGCTGGCCAACGACGCGCAGCGAATCCTGTTGCACGACATGCCTAGTGTGCCGCTGTGGTACTACATCAGCGTGGTGGGCTGGTCACCCGAGGTCAGCAACGTCACGGTCACATGGAACGGCTTGCCGGACTACGAACACATCGTCAAGGCCTGACATGGGTTGGTATGTCGCACGCCGGATCGCGATCATGGTGCCCGTCTTTCTGGGCGCCACGTTGCTCATCTACGGCATGGTGTTCCTGCTGCCCGGGGACCCCTTGGCCGCCTTGGCCGGTGACCGGCCGTTGACTCCGGCAGTGGCCGCCCAGTTGCGGGCCCGCTATCATCTCGATGATCCGTTCCTGCTGCAGTACCTCCGTTATCTCGGCGGCCTGGTGCACGGCGATCTCGGCCGAGCCTATTCCGGATTACCGGTGAGAAGCGTGCTGGCACATGCCTTTCCGGTCACCATCCGATTGGCGCTCATCGCTCTGGTCGTGGAGGCGGTGTTCGGGATCGCCTTCGGCGTCATCGCCGGCCTGCGCCAGGGTGGTTTCTTCGACGCCACGGTGCTGATCACCGGCCTGGTCATCATCGCCATCCCTATCTTCGTGCTGGGCTTCCTGGCGCAGTTCGTGTTCGGCGTGCGGCTGGGCATTGCGCCGGTGACCGTCGGTGAGCGGGCCACCCTCGGGCGACTGCTACTGCCCGGCATCGTGTTGGGTGCGGTGTCGTTCGCCTACGTGGTGCGATTGACTCGCTCGGCGGTGGCGGCCAACGCCCATGCCGATTACGTCCGCACCGCCACGGCCAAAGGGTTGTCCCGGCCGCGGGTGATCACGGTGCACATTCTGCGCAATTCGCTGATTCCGGTGGTGACGTTCCTGGGCGCCGATCTGGGCGCCCTGATGGGCGGGGCTATCGTGACGGAGGGAATTTTCAACATCCATGGCGTCGGCGGTGTGCTGTACCAAGCGGTCACCCGGCAGGAGGCCCCGACCGTCGTGTCGATCGTGACGGTGCTCGTCCTCATTTACTTGATCACCAACCTCGTGGTCGATCTGCTCTACGCCGTACTGGACCCGAGGATTCGCTATGGCTGAACGCAGCGGAGTGTGGCTCGACATCTGGTACGGATTGCGGCGACGTCCGAAATTTGTGGTGGCCGCCGTCCTGATCGCGATCATCCTCCTGATCGCGGTCTTCCCGGCGATGTTCACCGGAGCCGACCCGACCTATGCCGATCCCAGCCAGAGTCTGACTCCGCCTTCGGCAGCGCACTGGTTCGGCACTGACCTGCAGGGACATGACATCTACGCGCGCACCGTCTACGGTGCACGGGCTTCGGTGACCGTCGGGGTTGGCGCGACTTTGGCGGTGTTCATCGTGGGCGGGGCGCTGGGCGCGCTGGCCGGCTTCTACGGCGGGTGGGCCGACGCGGTGGTATCGCGGCTGACCGATGTGTTCTTCGGGCTGCCGTTGCTGCTGGGCGCCATCGTGTTGATGCAAGTCCTGCACCACCGCACGGTGTGGACCGTCATCGCTATCCTCGCGCTGTTCGGTTGGCCGCAGGTGGCGCGAATCGCCCGCGGCGCGGTGCTCGAAGTCCGGGGCAGCGACTACGTTCTGGCGGCGAAAGCCCTCGGGTTGAGCAGATTTCAGATCCTGGTGCGCCACGCATTGCCCAACGCGCTGGGGCCGGTGATCGCGGTGGCCACCATAACGTTGGGCATCTTCATCGTCACCGAGGCGACGTTGTCCTACCTGGGGGTCGGGTTGCCGACGACGGAGGTGTCGTGGGGTGGTGACATCAACATGGCCCAGACCCGGTTGCGGGCGGGTTCGCCGATCCTGTTCTACCCGGCGGGCGCCCTGGCGATCACCGTGCTGGCGTTCATGATGATGGGTGACGCCCTGCGCGATGCGCTGGACCCGGCGTCACGGGCATGGCGAGCATGAGTCACGCATCGTCGCCGCTGTTGTCGGTACAGGGACTGGAAGTTCGGTTCGGCGCCGACGCACCGGCGGTCTGCGGCGTGGATCTGACGGTGGGCCACGGCAGTACCGTTGCGGTGGTAGGGGAGTCAGGGTCGGGGAAATCCACCACCGCCGCTGCTGTCCTGGGTTTGCTGTCACCCGGCGGACGAATCACCGCCGGACGCATCCTGTTCGACGGTCGCGATATCACCTCGGCTGACCGGCGGGTGCTGCGCTCGATCCGCGGCCGGGAGATCGGCTATGTGCCGCAGGATCCGATGACCAACCTCAACCCGGTCTGGAAGGTCGGTTTCCAAGTCCGAGAATCGTTGCGTGTCAACGCCAGCGGTCGGGAGGCGCGACTACGGGCGGTTGAGTTGCTGGCCGAAGCGGGTATGCCGAACCCGGCCATTCAGGCCGGCCGGTACCCGCACCAACTGTCGGGCGGCATGTGCCAGCGGGCACTGATCGCCATCGGGCTGGCCGGCCGACCGCGGCTGCTCATCGCCGACGAGCCGACGTCCGCGCTGGACGTGACCGTGCAGCGGCAAGTCCTCGACCATCTGCAACACCTGACCGACGAACTGGGCACCGCGCTGCTGCTGATCACCCACGACTTGGCGCTGGCCGCCGAGCGAGCCGAATCCGTGGCAGTCATGCACCGGGGGGTGGTCGTAGAATCCGGTGCGGCGCAGCGCATTCTGTCCGATCCGCAACACGAGTACACGCGACGTCTGGTGGCTGCGGCCCCGTCGGTGGCCGCACGTGACACTCGGTCGGCGCAGCTGCGGGCTCGGGTGGCCAGCGCGGCCGCCGAACACGCCGGTGAACGCGGCGACATTCTGGTCGCCACCGAGCTGACCAAGACCTACCGGGAATCGCGCGGTGCGCCGTGGCGGCGAGCGGAGTTCCGCGCGGTGGACGCGGTGTCGTTTCGGCTGCGTCGGGCCAGCACCCTGGCCATCGTCGGGGAGTCAGGGTCGGGCAAGTCGACAGTGGCGCGCATGGTGTTGGGTCTGCTGCGACCGTCGTCGGGGACGGTGGTCTTCGACGGTGAACAGATCAGCGACACCATGAATCGCGGCCAGGCCCTGGCCTTTCGCCGCCGGATACAACCGGTGTTCCAAAACCCCTACAGCAGTCTGGATCCCATGTACTCGGTGGACCGCGCCATCGAGGAACCGCTGCGCATCCATAAGGTAGGCGACCGCGCCCAGCGTCAGCGAGCGGTGCGCGAGCTGATCGATCAGGTGGCGTTGCCGTCGTCGGTACTGGGTCGGCTGCCTCGGGAGCTGTCGGGGGGACAGCGGCAACGGGTCGCCATCGCGCGCGCGTTGGCGCTGCGCCCGGACGTGCTGGTGTGTGACGAGGCGGTATCGGCGCTCGACGTGGTGGTGCAGGCCCAGATCCTTCAGCTGTTGGGCGAACTGCAGGCCGATCTCGGGTTGACTTATCTGTTCATCAGCCACGACCTCGCCGTGATCCGGCAGATCGCTGACGAGGTGCTGGTGATGCGGGCCGGACGCGTGGTGGAGCACGCCCCGACCGAGGAGGTGTTCGATCGGCCCCGCCACGAGTACACCCGACAGTTGCTGGAGGCCATTCCGGGTGCGCCCGCGGGATCCCGATAGGTTGGCAAGCTGTGAAACGAGATCCGTTAGCGCCGTTGATGGAGCTTCCCGGCGTCGCCGAAGCCAGCGACCGGGCCCGCGAGGCGTTGAGCCGGGCTCATCGGCACCGGGCGAACCTGCGCGGGTGGCCGGTAACGGCCGCGGAGGCTTCGTTGCGGGCGGCGCGTGCCTCGTCGGTGCTCGACGGCGGGCCGGTGCGGATGGAGGACCTGGCCGACGCGGGAGAAGTCAGCGATCCGGTATTCGGTGGCGCGTTGCGGGTGGCCCAAGAGCTCGAAGGCGGCACGGGCACGTTGGTAAGGGTGTGGCAGCATGCGCCGTTGCAGGCGTTGGCTCGGCTACACATGTTGGCGGCAGCTGACCAGGTCGACGAGGGTCAGCTCGGCCGGCCGCGCACAGATCCCGAGGTCGGGCCGCGGTTAGCCCTACTCACCGACCTGGTGACCAGCCCGACGCAGGCCGCGGCACCGGTAATTGCCGCGGTCGCACACGGAGAGTTATTGACGCTCAGGCCATTTGGCAGCGCCGACGGGGTGGTGGCCCGCGCGGTGTCGCGGTTGGTGACGATCGCGACCGGACTCGATCCGCACGGATTGGGTGTCCCGGAGGTCAGTTGGATGCGCAAGCCGGTCGAGTACCGGGATGCCGCTCGAGGTTTCGCGGAGGGCACTCCGGCCGGGCTGGCCCGCTGGCTGGTGCTGTGTTGCCGGGCGTTGCGCGCTGGTGCGCAGGAGGCGGTGGCGATCGCCGACGCGATGCCGGGCAAGTAGCTGGGGAGAGACGCCGCTGGGCTCGGCGCAGTGTAAAAGGGCGGCGACCCGAACGAGGTTCGAATCGCCGCCCCGGCAGCACAGCCCTCGGTTACCAAGCGTGCACTTCTGGGTTGCGTGGGTGGCCTCGGCGCGTTTGCGAAACTTCCGACTGCAACCCCACCCAAAGGGCCGTCGACATCTTCCGTTTTTCGCAATTACGCAGGCCCGCAACACTTCTGCCATCTTCGCGGCTATGACTCCGCGTGGGTGCCGAGGAACCGTGCTGGGTGCCCGGGTCGGGAGAACGATCCTTCTCTTCCGGATCGGCCTTGGCCTTGCCGGGCTTCCGTGGTTTCCTTTGTACTACTAGACCCCAGGCGCAGCAAGGGCTAATCGGTCCGAATTGCGAAACACGTTGGGAATGCTTGCCCTAAGCGTTTGCTGTCGTGGCGAATGAGAAGGCTGGGACAGCAGTGCTAGAACGCGAACCGGCGCAGCAGCGCATAGGTGACCGCACCGGCGGCCAATGCGGTGACGCCCACCGCGGCCGTCGTGGCGATCGCGGCACCCGACGGTGCGGGGATCCGGTCGCGCAACGACACCGGGCGCGAGAACGACAACACCGGCCAACCGCGCTCGAGCGCTTCCCTGCGCAATCCGCGGTCCGGGTTGACCACAGACGGGTGGCCGACGGCCTCGAGCATCGGCAGGTCGGTGATCGAATCGGAGTAGGCGTAGCAGTGCTCGAGCGGATAACCCTCCCGGGCCGCCAGTTCCCGGATGGCTTGCACCTTGCCTTCGCCGTAGCAGTAGAACCCGACCTCGCCGGTGTACTTGCCGTCCTCGACCACCATCCGCGTCGCCATCGCGTGGGTGGCACCCAACGCACGGGCGATGGGACCGACGATCTCTTCGCCGGAAGCGGAGACGACCACGACGTCGCGTCCGCAGAGTTTGTGGCCGGCGATGAGATCGGCCGCTTCAGCGAACACCAGCGGCGTCACGATGTCGTGCAGCGTTTCGTTGACGATCGACTTCACCTGTTCGACATCCCACCCGGTGCACATGTTGGCCAGGTGGGTACGCATCCGGTCCATCTGGTCATGGTCGGCGCCGGAAAGCAGAAAGATGAATTGCGCGTAGCTCGACTTCAGCACGGCCCGCCGATTGAGCAGTCCCTGCGCGAAGAAAGGTTTGCTGAACGCCAAAGTGCTGGACTTGGCGATGATGGTCTTGTCCAGGTCGAAGAAGGCTGCGGTGCGCGGTTGTGGAGCGGATGGTTCGGGTGTTTGCGGTGAGGTTTGCTGCCGCGCGGCCGAATCGGGGACGGTCACCCATTCAGCATAGGTCGGGTGGTTCGGTGTGGCCGGTAACTCCCGCCCGAAACAACCGCTCCAACGGCGGCGTTGTCCCGTTGGTATCGGCATTTACCCGGTTCAAGCCCCGATTTCGTTTCAAACCAGTACTTGCGTGAATGCCGTCTGTCATGTGTATAGTAAGCATTACTCGGCCTTGAGCCGAGGGTGCATCAGCCCGACCCCCCGGGGCTGATACACGACGACCCTCGCCTCCTCCCCCCCTGGCGGGGGTCGTCCCTTTTCTGCAGTAAATTCTTTTGCGTTTTCGGTTAGCCGGACGGTGGCGGCGTTGCCGGCCGTCCGTGACCGCGGCGGCGGTCCCGAGCACGATCGAAACCGATTGTGCACAGTGGCGTTCTTATCCACAGATCGATCCCGGGCCCCTTTTGCCCACCACCGGAGCGCCGCAGGCTGAAGACATGACCGCTAGTCCTCGGCCAACTCGCAGTGCTCCGGTGAGCTCCGGGGTTCTAGCAATGCTCTCCGACTCGACCATGCGCGAAGAGTTGGACCGGGTCGCCGCGGCTGTCGGCGTGCGAGTGGTCTATGCGAGCGGTCGCAACCCGGTCAGTAGAAAGACATGGTCGGCAGCGGCTGCCGTGGTGCTCGACGAAGCGTCGGCCGACCGGTGCGGGCAACTGGGGCTGCCGCGACGAAACCACGTCAGTGTGCTCAGTGCCGTGGACCCCACATCGGTGACGTGGGCGGCCGCCGTCAGGGTCGGCGCGCAGCAGGTGCTGAAGCTGCCTGCCCAGGAACACGACCTGGTTCGCGCGCTGGCTGAAGGCGCTGAGACGGTGCGCGATGACACCCGGCGCGGTGCGGTAGTCGCGGTGATCGGCGGCTGCGGCGGCGCCGGGACGTCCTGGTTTTCGGTCGCCTTGGCGCGGGCGGCCACCGACGCCCTGCTGATGGATCTCGACCCGTGGGGCGGTGGCATCGATCTCCTGCTAGGTGTGGAAGGGCTTCCCGGGCTGCGCTGGCCTGACCTGGCCGTGCAGGGCGGCCGACTCAACTTCTCGGCCGTACGGGAGGCGTTGCCGCGACATCGGGGAATCAGCGTGCTGTCCGGAACACGGTGCAGCTATGAGCTTGATGCCGGCGCGGTCGACGCGGTCATCGATGCGGGCCGCCGCGGGGGAGTCACCGTGGTATGCGATCTGCCCCGTCGCCTGACCGAAGCGGTCGTAACCGCCACTGACACTGCGGATCTCGTCGTTCTCATCACCCCATGTGATGTGCGGGCCTGCGCGTCGACCGCGGCGCTGGCACCGGTGCTGGCGGCGATCAATCCCAACGTCGGGTTGGTGGTGCGTGGGCCCTCGCCCGGCGGGTTGCGCGCGGCGGAAATCGCCGACCTCGCCGGCGTGCCGCTGCTGGCGTCGATGCGAGCCCACCCGCGTCTTGCCGAACAACTCGAACGTGGCGGGTTGCGGCTGGGACGACGGTCCGTGCTGACGACCGCCGCGCGCCGCGTACTTGGCGTACTGCCCGCCCAGCAGCGTCCGCACTACTCGGGTAGAGCAGCGTGACCGGCTCGATAGTCGAACGGGTTCGTGAACGGTTGGCGGCGGAATCAACGCCATTGCGTCCGCACTTGGTCGCCGCCGCCATTCGCGCGGAGTCCGGCGGCATTCTGGGTGACACCGAGGTGTTGGCCAATCTGCGGATACTGCAGACCGAGCTGACCGGCGCCGGCCCGCTCGAGCCGCTGCTGTGCGCGCCCGGCACCACCGACGTACTGGTGACCGCGCCGGACTCGGTCTGGGTGGACGACGGAAACGGTTTGCGGCGCAGCGACATTCGATTTGCCGACGAGGCGGCGGTGCGCCGGCTGGCGCAACGGTTGGCGTTGGCGGCCGGGCGCCGGCTCGACGACGCCCAACCGTGGGTTGACGGGCAACTGACTGGGCTCGACGCTGGTGGTTTCGCGGTGCGGCTGCACGCAGTGCTGCCGCCGGTGGCCGCCGAGGGCACCTGCATTTCGTTGCGGGTTCTGCGTCCGGCGACTCAAGATCTGGCCGGTTTGCGGGCTGCGGGTGCAATCACCCCGCAAGCCGCCGAGCTAGTCGACCGGGTGGTCGCTGCACGGCTGGCGTTTCTGGTGTCGGGCGGGACAGGAGCCGGAAAGACGACGCTGCTGGCGGCGATGCTCGGTTCGGTTTCCCCGGCCGAGCGGATCGTGTGCGTCGAGGATGCCGCGGAGTTATCACCGCGACATCCGCATCTGGTCAAGCTGGTCGCCCGCTGCGCCAATGTCGAAGGTGTTGGCGAGGTGACCGTGCGTCAGTTGGTCCGCCAGGCGTTGCGGATGCGACCCGACCGCATCGTCGTCGGCGAAGTCCGCGGTGCGGAAGTCGTCGACCTGCTGGCGGCCTTGAACACCGGGCACGAAGGTGGCGCGGGCACTGTGCATGCCAATCGTCCGAGTGAGGTTCCCGCTCGCCTAGAAGCGTTGGGGGCACTCGGCGGTCTGGGCCGGTCCGCACTGCACAGCCAGCTTGGCGCGGCCGTGCAAGTGCTGTTGCACGTGGCGCGAGATCGGGCGGGGCGGCGGCGACTCGACGAGATCGCCGCGCTGCGCCAGACCGAAACCGGCCGTGTTCATGCGGTCACGGTGTGGCAGGCCCAGCGCGGGGTGACCGATGACGTTGCCTTGCTACACGACTTGTTGAACATGCGGATGTCGGAATGAACGGCGTTGCACCTGCTGCCCTGATGTTGGCCGCGGCATTGGTGGTGATGCCGCCGTCGCCACGGCGCCGCCTGGGTGCACCGTTGCGTCAGTCGCTGCCGCTGGCCGGTGCCCGGTCGGTGGGCTGGGTATTCGGGTGCGTCGGCACGGTTACGGGATTGATGCTGTTGCCGCTGACCACCATCGCGGCTGCCGCAATCGTCACCGGCGCGGTGAACCTGCGTTACCGTCGCCGTCGCAACATGAGGCAGAGCGCGGCCGAGGGCCAGGTGTTGGAGGCGGCCCTCGACGTCTTGGTCGGGGAGCTGCGGGTGGGTGCACACCCGGTACAGGCTTTCTCGATCGCGGCCGACGAAACCGGCGGACGTGTAGGTGCGGCGCTTCGGGGGGTCGCCGCGCGGGCCCGATTAGGCGCTGATGTCACCGGTGGCCTGCGTGCCGCCGCCGGGTCGTCGAAGCTCACCTCCCATTGGGAGCGGCTCGCGGTGTGTTGGCAGCTGGCCAGTGACCATGGTCTGGCGATATCGGCTTTGATGCGCACAGCGCAACGCGATATAGCCGCGCGGCAACGGTTTTCGTCCAAGGTCGCGTCGGGCCTGGCTGGTGCTCGCGCTACTGCCGCCATCTTGGCGGGTCTGCCGGTGCTGGGCGTGTTGCTTGGCCAGTTGATCGGCGCTGAACCGTTGAGCCTCCTGTTGGGTGGACATGCCGGCGGATGGTTGTTGGTTGTCGGCGTGACGCTGGCGTGCGCGGGACTGCTGTGGTGCGACCGCATTACCGATCGCGTGATGTCGTGAGCGCCGCGGCGGTACTGCTGGCCGCAGCATTGCTGGCCGACGCCGGCCCCACGGTGGTTCGCACACGTGCGGGTCGGCCGCCTCGCACTCGGGGCCAGCGGCCACGGACGCCACGCGGTGTGGATCCACTGGGAGTCGCGTCCAGCCTCGACGTGTTCGCGGTGTGCCTACAGGCGGGCATGGCGGTGTCGGCGGCCGCGGCCGCGACGGCGGTTTCCGCCCCGTCTGCGCTGGCCACGCAGTTGTCACGGGCCGCCGATCTGTTGTCGCTCGGCGCCGACCCATCGGTCGCCTGGTCGCCGGTGTCCGCCATGCGTGAGTTGGACGCACAAACCGACGCGCTGCTGCGGTTGGCGCGGCGGTCAGCGTCCTCGGGAGCAGCTTTGGCCGAAGGGGTCGTAGAGCTGGCGGTGCAGTCGCGCCACGACGCGGCCCATGCGGCGGCAGCCGCCGCCGAGCGGGCGGGGGTGCTGATTGCGGGTCCGTTGGGGTTGTGCTTTCTGCCGGCTTTCGTCTGCCTCGGCATTGTGCCCGTGGTGGCGGGTTTGGCCGGCCGAGTGTTCGAGTCGGGTTTGTTGTGAGAAGGGGAATTGCTGATGCGCAATACGTTTCGAAGAATCACCGTGCGCATGATGGTGTTGGCGGTCGACGAGTCGGGAATGTCCACCGTCGAATACGCGATCGGCACGATTGCCGCGGCCGCTTTCGGCGCCATCCTCTACACCGTGGTTACCGGCGATTCCGTCGTATCGGCGCTGAACCACATCATCGGTCGCGCGCTCAGTACAAAGGTCTAGCGTCGAATGCCGGGTCCAGCACCGTGGAGGCGGCGTTGGCGATCGCCACGCTGGTGTCGGTGTTGGTGTTGTGCTTGGCCGGGATCACGGCAGTGTCGATGCAGGTGCGTTGCATCGACGCGGCACGCGAAGCGGCTCGGCTCGCCGCCCGCGGTGACGAGCGCGTGGCCGTCGCGGTCGCCCGGCGCATCGCGCCCGACGGTGCTCGAGTGCAGGTCCGAAGCGACGGCCAGTACTTGGTCGCTACCGTCGTCGCACGCTCAAGACTGTTGCCGGGCCTGGACATTCGTGCCAACGCAATGTCAGTTGACGAGCCCAGATGACGAGGGCGCCGCCACCGTGATCGCCGCTTTCCTGGTGGTGGTGTTGCTATGTGTCACCGCGGCGGGAGTGTATGTGGGTTCGGCGGTGGTAGCGCGACACCGCGCTCAGGCCGCGGCCGACCTCGCCGCCCTGGCGGCTGCGGCGGAGTTGCCATACGGGATTGCGGCCGCCTGCGCCCGCGCGACGACAGTCGCGCAGGGGATGCACGTCAGCGCTACTGGGTGCGCGGTGGACGAGTTGGACGTGGTCGTCACCACCGAGGTGCCCGTGGCTATCGCCGGTATAGCGCGGGCCGGTGCGCGAGCGGGCCCGGCTGACGCCTCGGACGGTTCAAGTCGCCGCGTCGGGCGGCTCAGGTAGCCGTGCGCTGGCGACTTCTTCCTCTGTGGGCAGCCGCAGCGACAGCAGGCCGGCAAAGGTCTCGGGTGCGAGCTCGACCCGGTTGACGGTCACATGTACCGGCACCCAATCGGAATCGTGGCCCGGTAATCGCAACACCCGACTGGTCGGACCGTCGACGAATTCCTCTGTCATGGCCCGCATCTCACGCTCATCGTCGGGGTGCACCCGCGGCCTGCTGCCGTCGTTGCTGCGCCAGTCGTAGAAGGTGCACGGGTCGTCGATCCATTTCAACAGATTCCAATTGTTGAGATCGACCAGCGCGCGGTGGACTCCGACCTGCGCCAGGCTTTGCAGGATTCGTTGGGCCAGGTCGTCGGAGGAGACGACCGGTCCTTTGTGTTCGGTGCGCCAATTGATCGCCCGCGCCACCAGATGGTCGCGGCCGTCGGCGCCTTGTTCCAGCGCGGTGCGCGCCACGAAGCCGATCCGGATGGGGTTGCCTTGCCAATCGGTGAGATCCCAAGTGCTGCACAGCGTCTGGTTCGGCCGGGCGCGAATTGCCATGGCCAGCACCTTGGTTTCGTTGGGATTGAGTTCACGCGATGGCAGGTCCTCGGCGAACGCGCGTCCGAAAGTGACCTCTACTTCGGGGTTCTTTCCGCTGTTGGCCAGCGACTCGGGGGTGTCGGTGGCCACGCCTCGGGTCAGATCCCACTTGAGCGGGCCGGGCGTGGGCCGCTCGGGCGGTTCTTCATCGGCTGGGCCGCTCCAGACGTGCACGCCGTGTACACGACCGTCGGACATCACGACCGGCTCGGTACGGATCACCCGGTCGCTCTTCGGGGTGATGCTGGACAGGCTCTGGCCAGTCTGCAGCGTCTCGGCGATCGCGGTCTGCACCGCCGACAACGCGGGGTTACGGCGCAAAAAGGTCTTGATCGGTACCAGGTTCTTGAGCTGACGCCCCTGTGCGACAACGGCCGGTTCGTCCCCCAACGTCTCCACGAGCAGCCAGTCGTGGGTCATGTGAGCATCTTACGGGCAGGCCCTCACGGCGTTAATGCGGCGGTGAGGGCCTGAAGAACAGCCGACGAGATACCGCGTCCGGTTCTGGTGGTTCGGTCGGCTCCGCCACCGCCGCCGCGATCTCGTCATCGCCGCCGCCAGCACACCGCTGGTCTGCGCCGCCGCTGCCGCATTTGACGCAGCGCGATACGGCTGCACGAGTGTCATACGGCGAGTCACCCCTGATCGCCCAACTGGCGCAGCACCAACCGCAACACCTGTACCGCGCCCGCCTTGTCCAACGGGTCATTGCCGTTGCCGCACTTGGGCGACTGCACACAGGACGGGCACCCGCTCGGGCACTCACACGCCTCGATGGCCGCTGCGGTCGCGCTCAACCAGGTGCGCGCCTGCCGGAACCCGCGTTCGGCGAAGCCCGCCCCGCCGGGATAACCGTCGTAGACGAACACGCTGGGCAACCCGTCGGGTCCGATCGCGGTGGACAGCCCGCCGATGTCGCCGCGGTCGCAGCTGGCCACCAAGGGCAACAGTCCGATGGCGGCATGCTCAGCGGCGTGCAAAGAACCCGGAATTCGAGGAAGCTCAACGCCATTGTCCAGCAACGCGTCCGGGTCGATGGTGTACATGACCGCGCTGGTGGGCAACTTCTGCAGCGGCATGTCCAATTCGACGAAGTCGATCACCTCGCCGCTCAACTGACGCCGCAAATACCCCACCACCTGATGGGTGACGCACACCGGCACCACTCCCAACGTCACCGGTCCGAAGGTCAAGCGCTCACCGGCGCCGGTCACCTCGATATCGGTGATCTCCCGCGCGAACGTGGAGTAGCCCGGGTCTTCGGCGTGCACGAAGGCCATGCCCGCTTCGAAGTCCAGCGAGTCGACGACGTAGCTGTCCCCCTGGTGCAGATACACCGCTCCCGGGTGCACCGACGCGGGGGCCTGGCCGACATCCGTGCTGCCCAAAAGTCGCCCGGTATCGGCTTCGGCGATGACGATCTGCCCGCCGCTCGAACCCCGAATGTCCACCGCGCCATGCGGTTCCACACCCGGTGCCGGGAAATACTTGCCGCCGCGGCGGCGCAACAGCCCGTCGTCAACCAGACCCTCGGCCACGTCTACGGCGTTCAGCGACCGCACCTCCGCCTCATCGAGCGGCAATTCGGTTGCCGCGCAGAGCAATTGCGGGCCAAGGAGATAGGGGTTTGCCGGGTCGATCACCACCCGCTCGACCGGCTTGCCCAACAGCGCACTGGGGTGATGCACCAGATAGGTGTCCAGCGGATCATCACGTGCCACCAACAAAACCAGCGCGCCCTGCCCGCGTCGACCCGAACGGCCGGCCTGCTGCCAGAAGGAGGCGACCGTCCCCGGGAACCCGGCCAACACCACCGCGTCCAAACCGGCGATGTCCACGCCCAACTCCAACGCATTGGTCGTCGCCAGCCCTCGCAACCGTCCCTCGGCCAGCGCCTTCTCCAAAGCCTTGCGGTCCTCGGCGAGATAGCCGGCGCGATAGGACGCGACGGTGCCCGACAACTCCGGCGCGGTGTCCTGCAAGCGGGACCGGGCGCCCAACGCCGTCAGCTCCGCCGCACGCCGCGACCGGACGAACGTCAGGGTCTGCGCGCCTTCCACCACGAGGTCGGCCATCACTCGTGCGGACTCCGCGCCGGCGGACCGTCGTACCGGCGCACCGTTTTCACCGAGCACGTCGGTCCGTAGCGCGGGCTCCCACAATGCCACCGTGCGCGCCCCATGCGGCGAACCGTCCTCGGTGACCTCCACGACCGGCTGACCGATGAGCTCGGTGGCCGTCTCTCCGGGTGAGTCGGTGGTCGCGCTGGCGAAGATGACCGTCGGCGCCGAGTTGTACCGGGCGCACAACCGCAACAGCCGCCGCAGCACCATCGCCACGTTGGATCCGAAAACCCCCCGGTAGTAGTGGCATTCGTCGACAATGACGAATCGCAGCCCACGCAGCAGCACCGCCCAGCGGGCATGGTTGCGCAGCACCGACAGGTGAACCATGTCGGGGTTGGAGAACAACCAGCGCGAACGCTCCCGCGCGAACCGGCGCACCTCGGTAGGACTGTCCCCGTCATAAGCGGTCGGGGCGACGTCGGCCAGCCGCGGAACCGCCGCGACCAGCTCATGCGCGGTGCGCAACTGGTCGTGACCCAGCGCCTTGGTCGGCGACAGATAAAGCACCCGCGCGCGGGGATCGGTCGCCAGTGCGTTGAGCGCCGGGAGTTGATAGGCCAGCGATTTGCCCGACGCCGTGCCGGTGCTCACCACGACGTGGCGCCCGTCGTACGCCAGCTCGGCGGCCGCGCATTGATGTGACCAGGGCTGCGCTATGCCGCGGGCGGTGAACGCGCGAATGACGTCGGCATCGGCCCAGGACGGCCACTCGTGCGGCTGCCCGGTGCGGGGGGGAAGCTCGGCGACATGGCGCAACGGGTGTTCACCCGGCGCTGTTCCGGCGAGGGCGGCGGCCAGCAATTCGCCGCCAAAACTGGCCATCACAGTCCTTTCTAGGGCCTTGCTGGGGCCGCATGCGGCCCATTTGCGGCCTGGGGCTCGGGAAAATTTAGCGCCCAGATGACGCTGGGGTTACCAGTGGATCCATTAGGGATCGTCGTTAGTAGAAGGCTGTCGCCGACGCGGTGAACATGGTCTACTAAGTGCGGTCGCAGCTTCTGTGTTCGTGTCAAACTTTCGCAGGATCGACGTTGCGATCGCTCGTTCCTGCGAGGTTATCTGTCGGGTGAAGTTCCGGCGACTCCGCGCGGTATGGCGGTCGTAGCTGGCCCGGGGCACCGAAAGGCGGTGCACCGCACCCAGAAGAAAAGGAAAGATCAGAGAGATGCCACAGGGAACTGTGAAGTGGTTCAACGCGGAGAAGGGGTTCGGTTTCATCGCCCCCGAGGACGGTTCCGCAGATGTTTTTGTCCACTACACGGAGATCCAGGGTTCGGGCTTCCGCACCCTCGAAGAGAACCAGAAGGTCGAGTTCGAGATCGGCCACAGCCCTAAGGGCCCCCAGGCCACCGGAGTCCGCTCCCTGTAGATCGGGCAGATTCTGACGAAAACCCCCCGGCGCAGTCCCGCCTCGCAGGACATGCCCGGGGGGTTCTCAATTTCGCGGGTGCGGTTGTGACCCCGCCGCGCCGGATAGAACGACCCAGCGATCGACTCGCTGGCTTACTGTCGGTGGCGTGAGCCAGCTTTCCTTTTTCGCCGCGGAGTCGGTTCCGCCCGCGGTGGCGGACCTTTCCGGGGTGCTGGCTGCCTCCGGCCAGATCGTGGTGGTCGGGGCGGGCGCGCGGTTGTCAGTGGTGGTCGAGCAGGTGTGGCGGGCCGAGGCGCTGGCCGAAATGATTCGGGAAGCCGGTCTGACGCCCGAGGTGGCCCGTACCGAGGAAGACAGCCCGTTGGTGCGCACGGCGGCGGACCCGCTGTTGCGCGGTATCGCCACGCAGTGGACTCGAGGTGCGGTCAAGACGGTGCCGCCGCGCTGGCTGCCCGGGCCGCGGGAGTTGCGAGCCTGGACGTTGGCCGCCGGCAGCCCCGAGGCCGATCGCTATCTGCTGGGGCTGGACCCGCACGCCCCCGACACCCATGCGCCGCTGGCGTCGGCGCTGATGCGCGTCGGTATCGCACCGACCTTGATCGGCACCCGCGGGGCCCGGCCGGCCCTGCGAATCAGCGGCCGACGCAGGCTATCGCGCCTGGTAGAGAACGTGGGAGAGCCGCCGGACAGCGCCGAGGCCGTGGCACAGTGGCCACGAGTCTGACCGCTCACACCGGCCGGTGTTGCGAGCTGTCGGTTTGCGCAGTCGCGCCCAAGGGTGGGAAATTGTCAGGTGCCCGCGAGCGAAGGAACGGGGACGTACTGCGAATTCCGCCGGAATTTTTGAGGCCGACCTGTCATTCTTCGGAGCGGAGTGGTTCCGCGTGGGAACCGGATTAGTGAGATGGAGCGTAGGCGCAGTTGGCTAGCGGAGGCCGTACGAACGGCGGGAATGGCAGCGGCCGGCGACTTGTGATTGTCGAGTCGCCCACCAAGGCGCGCAAGCTGGCCGGATATCTGGGTTCGGGCTACATCGTCGAGTCGTCCCGAGGTCACATCCGCGACCTGCCGCGAGCAGCGGCTGACGTGCCCGCGAAATTCAAGTCCGAGCCGTGGGCCCGGCTGGGGGTCAACGTCGACGCCGACTTCGAACCGCTTTACATCATCAGTCCGGAGAAGAAGAGCACCGTCACCGAACTCAAGGGCCTGCTCAAAGACGTCGACGAGCTCTACCTGGCCACGGATGGTGACCGCGAAGGCGAAGCCATCGCCTGGCACCTGCTGGAAACGCTGAAACCGCGCATCCCGGTCAAGCGGATGGTCTTCCACGAGATCACCGAACCGGCGATCCGCGCGGCCGCCGAACACCCGCGCGACCTGGACATCGACCTCGTGGACGCCCAGGAGACCCGCCGCATCCTGGACCGCCTCTACGGCTACGAGGTCAGCCCCGTGCTGTGGAAGAAAGTCGCACCCAAACTGTCGGCGGGCCGGGTCCAGTCGGTCGCCACCCGCATCATCGTGCAGCGCGAACGCGACCGCATGGCCTTCCGCAGCGCGTCGTACTGGGACATCGTCGCCCAACTCGACGCCAGCGTGTCCGACCCGAAGGCCCAGCCGCCCACCTTCACCGCCCGACTGACCAGCGTGGACGGGTTGCGCGTGGCCACCGGCCGCGACTTCGACTCGCTCGGCCAGCTGCGCAAGGCCGACGAGGTCACCGTCTTGGACGAGGCGAGCGCCACCACGCTGGCCAGCCGTCTGCAAGGCGCGCAACTCAGCGTGGCCTCGGTGGACGAAAAGCCCTACACCCGCCGTCCCTATCCGCCGTTCATGACCTCGACGCTGCAGCAGGAAGCGGGCCGCAAGTTGCGGTTCTCCTCCGAACGAACGATGAGCATCGCGCAGCGGCTCTACGAGAACGGCTACATCACTTATATGCGTACCGACTCCACCACGCTGTCGGAGTCGGCGATCAACGCCGCGCGTACCCAGGCGCGACAGCTCTACGGCGAGGAGTACGTGGCGTCGTCGCCGCGCCAGTACACCCGCAAGGTGAAGAACGCCCAGGAGGCGCACGAGGCGATCCGGCCGGCCGGCGAGACGTTCGCCACCCCGGACGCGGTGCGCCGCGAACTCGACGGCGACGAATTCCGGCTCTACGAGCTGGTGTGGCAGCGCACGGTCGCTTCCCAGATGGCCGATGCGCGCGGCACCACGCTGAGCCTGCGCATCGCCGGCGCCGCGGGTGAGCAGCAAGTGGTGTTCTCCGCCAGCGGCCGCACCCTGACCTTCCCCGGCTTCCTCAAGGCCTACGTGGAGACGGTCGACGAGCTGGCCGGCGGCGAAGCCGACGACGCCGAGCGGCGGCTGCCCAATCTCACCGAAGGCCAACGCCTGGAAGCTTTCGAACTCACCCCGGACGGGCACTCCACTAACCCGCCGGCCCGCTACACCGAAGCGTCGTTGGTGAAGGCCCTCGAAGAACTCGGCATCGGCCGCCCGTCGACGTATTCGTCGATCATCAAGACCATCCAGGACCGCGGATACGTGCACAAGAAGGGCAGCGCGCTGGTGCCGTCCTGGGTGGCGTTCGCCGTCACCGGCTTGCTGGAACAGCATTTCGGGCGGCTGGTCGACTACGACTTCACCGCCGCGATGGAAGACGAGCTGGACGCCATCGCCTCCGGGCAGGAACGGCGCACCGACTGGCTCAACCGGTTCTACTTCGGCGGCGAACACGGCGTGGCCGACTCGGTGGCACGCTCGGGTGGGCTGAAAAAGCTCGTCGGCGTCAACCTGGAAGGCATCGACGCGCGAGAAGTCAACTCCATCAAGCTGTTTGACGACGCGCAGGGGCGGCCCATCTATGTCCGGGTCGGCAAGAACGGCCCCTACCTAGAGCGCACGGTCACCGGCGACGACGGTGAACCGACCCCGCAGCGGGCCAACCTCAACGACTCGCTGACCCCCGACGAACTGACCCTCGAAGTGGCCGAAGAGCTGTTCGCCACCCCGCAAGAGGGACGAGCGTTGGGCGTCGACCCGGCGACCGGCCACGAGATCGTCGCCAAAGACGGCCGGTACGGCCCATATGTCACCGAGGTCCTGCCCGAGCCGCCCGACGACCCGGATGGCGCGACGGTCAAGAAGGGCAAGAAACCCACCGGGCCCAAGCCGCGGACCGGGTCGCTGCTGCGCAGCATGGACCTGCAGACGGTGACGCTGGAAGACGCGCTGAAACTGTTGTCGTTGCCGCGGGTGGTCGGCGTCGACCCTCAGACCGGCGAGGAGATCACCGCGCAGAACGGGCGCTACGGGCCATACCTCAAGCGCGGCAACGATTCTCGCTCACTGGCTACCGAAGACCAGATCTTCACTATCACCCTCGACGAGGCCTTGAAGATCTACGCCGAGCCCAAACGCCGCGGCCGCCAGAGCGCGGCGGCGCCGCCGCTGCGCGAGCTGGGCACCGACCCGGCGTCGGGCAAGCCGATGGTGATAAAGGACGGCCGCTTCGGGCCGTATGTCACCGACGGCGAAACCAACGCCAGTCTGCGCAAGGGCGACGACGTGTTGTCGATCACCGACGAGCGCGCGGCCGAACTGCTGGCCGACCGGCGAGCCCGCGGTCCGGTGAAGCGGACTGCCAAGAAGACCGCTCGCAAGACAACCGCCAAGAAGGCGCCGGCCAAGAAGGCCGCCAAGCGCAGCTAACGGCGGTTACCGCCGGGCTCTGCTGGACACCTCTGCGCCGTCACGCAGCACGTCTTCTGGCGTCGCCAGATTCAGCGGCCGGGCCAGCTGTGTCGGGGCGGCACGGCCGCGTAGCTCGACGACCTCGCCGACATCCCAGCACAGCGCCTCGGCGTCCAGGGCGCCGCTGACCGCGATCGCCGACGCCAGCACGTGACCGGGCTCCAGCTTGGCCAACTCGGTGAGCCGGGCCGCCTCGTTGACCGGGTCGCCGATCACGGTGTACTCGAAGCGGGCCTGAGCGCCGATGTGGCCGGCGATCGCTCGTCCCGCCGACACGCCGATGCCGAACTCCGCCGAACCCAGCACCGGAAGCAGCTCGTCGTGCAGTTGCCGGGCCGCGCACAACGCGGCGCCGGCGCCGTCCGGATGTTCGATCGGCGCGCCGAAGATCGCCAGCGCGGCGTCACCCTGGAACTTGTTGACGAACCCACCGTGGCGGCCGACGGTGTCGACGACCACCCGGAAGAACTCGTTGAGCAGGTGCACCACCTCGGCCGGAGGCCGGGTCGCGGCCAGCTGCGTCGAGCCGACCAGGTCGACGAACAGCACCGCGACGTCACGTTCTTGCCCGCCTAGTTCGGTGCCGCGCTCGATGGCGCGGCGCGCCACGTCTTCACCCACATAGCGGCCGAACAGGTCCCGCAGTCGTTGCCTTTCGGACAAGTCACGGACCATGTCGTTGAACCCGGCCTGCAGCAGGCCCAGCTCGCTGGCGTCGTAGATCTGCATGTGCGCGTTGTAATTGCCGCGCTGCACCTCGCTCAGCGCCCAACGAAGCTGGCGCAGCGGGTCAGCGATCGACATGGCCACCAGCAGGGTGCTCACCAGACCGATGCCCAACGCCGCCAACGCGAGCAGCAGGATCGGATTGAACAGCTTCTCGGCAGAAGCGTGCAGCAAGGCCACCTTGTCCGACACCACGGCCAGCACGATCGCCAATAGGGGGACCGCCGTGGACAACACCCAGGAAAGCATCAGCCGCAAGATGACGCCGGGGGCCTTCAGCTTCTCCGGCACACCGCTACGCAACGCGGCGACGGCCACCGGGCGCAGCACGCGTTCGGATTGCAGATACCCGATGATCGCGGTCGCGGTGGCACCCAGGGCCGTGGCGACCGCGACGACCGGCGCGGCGTTCTTGGCCACCGACCAACTGGCGACGATGAACACCACGCTGCCGACCGCCCAGGCGGCCATGCTGATCAGCGTGCGATAGAACGGCATGCGCAGCGCGCGGCTGCGGGCCAGTTCGGTGGCCGCAGGATCGGTCTCGACCAGCAGGTTGTCGCGTCGCTGCCATCGGAAGACCGGCATCAGCAACTTCAGGTTCCACGCGAATCCCGCGAAGAACAGGATGATGACGCTGCTGATGAAGATCGCCACGTTCAGCGGCGGCAGGTCGTCGAGCTGAATGCGGTCGTGCGGGGGCAGCCCGTAGCGCAGGAATCCGAGCACGAACAGCCCGCCGATGATGTCGGCCTGCAGCATGCTCAGCGAGAACACCGGCCACGGGGTGCGCACCACCCACCGGACGAATGCATCGATTCGCCTCGGAAGTGCTGCTGCCGTGTTCACAAATCCACCGTATCGGGCGGGGGTGACTCGCCGGAAACTTACCGAGGAGTCGGCAAGTCGCGCCGCGCAGCGAATCTGGCCGGAAGGTCACAGAACTGTCGCGAAACGATGGCCGAACGGTATCTGTCGGTAGCGATTACTAGTGTCAATCATGATGTCCGGGGTGTTTACGCGGCTGGTAGGTCAAACGGCTGTGGAGTCTGAGCTGCTCGCGGCCGCCCGAGCCGCGCGCCGTGATCCAGGCCACAGCTCCACGGAGTCCGGAACTATGACACACGCCTGGCTCATCACCGGGCCGCCCGGGTCGGGGCGTTCGGTCGCCGCGTTGTGCTTCGCGGCCGCCCTGCAGTGCACCTCCGACGACGAGCCGGGCTGCGGCAGCTGCAAGGCCTGCACGACGACCATGGCCGGCACCCACGCCGACGTCCGGCGGGTGATCCCTGAGGGTCTGTCCATCGGCGTCGACGAGATGCGGGCCATCGTGCAGATCGCCTCCCGCCGGCCGACCACCGGACGCTGCCAGATCGTGCTGATCGAGGACGCCGACCGGCTCACCGAGGGGGCGGCCAACGCGCTGCTCAAGGTCGTCGAGGAGCCGCCGGCGTCGACGGTGTTCCTGCTGTGCGCGCCGTCGGTGGACCCCGAGGACATCGCGATCACGCTGCGTTCCCGGTGCCGGCATGTGGCGCTGGTGACCCCGTCGACCCCCGCGATCGCCCAGGTGCTGATCGACGGCGACGGGTTGAGCGCCGAGACGGCGAACTGGGCGGCCTCGGTCAGCGGTGGCCATGTGGGGCGCGCACGCCGACTGGCCACCGATGCCCAGGCCCGGGAGCGCCGCGAGCGGGCGCTGGGCCTGGTGCGCGACGCCGCGACACCGGCGCGGGCCTACGCCGCCGCCGAGGAACTGGTCGCGGCGGCCGAAGCCGAGGCCGTCGTGTTGACCGCCGACCGCGCCGAGGCCGAGACCGAGGAGTTGCGCACCGCGTTGGGCGCCGGCGGCACCGGCAAGGGCACCGCCGGTGCGCTGCGCGGTTCGGCGGGCGCCATCAAGGACCTCGAGCGGCGCCAGAAGTCCCGGCAGACCCGCGCCTCGCGCGATGCGCTGGACCGTGCGCTGATCGACCTGGCCACCTACTTCCGCGACGCACTGCTGGTTTCGGCGAAGGCGGGCCACGTCGCCGCCAACCACCCGGACATGGCCGAGAGGGTCGCCGCGCTGGCCGACCATGCCGCACCGGAACGGCTGCTGCGCTGCATCGAGGCCGTCTTGGAGTGCCGCGAAGCGCTGGCGGTCAACGTCAAACCGAAATTCGCCGTCGACGCCATGGTCGCCACGATCGGCCAGGAACTGCGGTAGGCCGAATCAACTTGGGCGGTCCGCTCGACTGCCGTAGACTCGTGCCGCCCGGCCGCCTTAGCTCAGTCGGTAGAGCGATTCACTCGTAATGAATAGGTCGGGGGTTCGATTCCCCCAGGCGGCTCCAAACCCCTCACGCCCGAATGTGACGCCAGCTTCACGTTCGACGCCCAGTGTGCGGCCAGCTTCACACTGGGCCAACGGGCGGGGGTAACGCCGGCGCCAAAAAGCCCACTGGTCCGGATGCGACACACACCGCCAGCGCCGTGGTGTCCGCCTCGACGGTGATTGCGTCGCCGGCGCCCGGCAGTCGCACGTACACCCGGTTGAGGCCCGGATGCACCGGGACCTTGGTGCGGTGACCGTCGGACAACGACAGCGTCATCGATCCGTCGGTGTTGGCCAGGTAGTTGAGTTCGACGGTCCAGTCGGCTGGCAGCAGCGGGCCATCGAGGACCAACCGCGTCGGCTTGTCGGGCTGCGCGAAATAGCCGCACTGCGGCAGGGGCCCCGGCCGGATGGTCCGCACCCAGGTCACCCGCGCGTCGACCAGCCGGCCCGAGCTGTCGAGCATGCGCAATTGTGTTGTTGCCGAGGCGAATTCGGGCCGGTCATGCAGCAGCGCGAACATGTGGCTTGCCAGGTTCTCCGGCCAGGCCACCCGCTGCAGCACCAGCGGATCGACCTCCTGGTCCAACAGCGGAGCGCTCGAAACGGCATGTGCGGCGGCCAAACTGGCGCGCGCATTCTTCAGATACGGCTCGGTCGGGTTGTCGCGCCAGCTGCTCAGGAAGGTCCACGTGGAGAACAGGCTGCTGGCCACGAAGAACAGCGCGGCGCCGGTGATCACCGCGGCGCGCCATCGCGAAGCATCCAACCAGGCCGATGCCGCCCGGTTGGGCCCGGTGAACGCCACGGCGACCAGCATCGCCAACACCACCACCAAATCGGGGAAGTACCGCAAGGTCTGGGCCAACTCCAGCGCGGTGAACCGCGAGGATCGCATCAGATAGATCGGCACCTGACACGCGACGGCATAACCGGCCGCGGTCGCCCACACCAGTCCGATCCGCTCTTTGCGCAGCAACGACACCACCAGCGCACCGGCCAACACCAGCCAGCCCAACGCCATGACCACAGGGGGGGGAGTGGCCCAGGGTGAAGCCGGCGCCCAACGCGCCCACTCCCAGGGCCCCCCGGCCAGGCCCGGGACAATGCCGTGCGTCACCGAGCGACGCAACAGAGCCCACGTCATCGACAGGTCAGAACTCCAGCGCCGTTGATTCACCACCACCAGATACAGCCCCACCCACGCGACGGTGAAGACCAGCGAGCCGATCCACAGTCGCGCCCCACCCCGCCAAACGGTGCGCCACGCAGCTTTCTCACCGGCCACATGCCACAGCAGCGCTGCCACCGCGAACGCGACGACCGGAATGACGGCCGCCTTCTCGAAGAACAGCAGCCCGCCGAAGTACGCCAACAGAGCCGTGGCCGCATACCGCTGCCGCCCCGTGCGGACCAGCAAGATGGCGTCCGCGCACACCCAGGCCAATGCCGAAAGCATGGGCAACGAGTTGAGCGCCGCGGCCCACCACGCATAGCCCGGCACCGCCAGCGCAGTGAACAACGCGAAGGTCAGCGGGATCAGCAGCACCGGCCGCCAGCCCAGAATTACGTGCAGTACCCGCAACAACGCCAGCGACGCCAGCAGTTGCAACACCAACAGGCTCAACGCCGGACCGGTCCAATTCAGCGGCGCCAGGTGGATGATGGCGCCGGCCACCAAGAACGCGCCCGGCATCACGTGCCCGTCGTGGTCGTTGAACAGGTAGCTCGGTGACAGCAAGCCTTGGGTTCCGGCCCGCCCGATGAGAATCAGGTCGTCCCAGTAGAAGTAGCCCCCGAAGGCCAGCGCGGCCCGCACCAGCAGGTGCAGGGCGATGAGCGCCGCGGCGGCCAGCACGACAGGCCGCCGGTATGGTGGGCCGGTGCGCGCACTGGTCACCGGGGCAGCCGGTTTCATCGGGTCGACGCTAGTCGACCGACTCTTGGCCGACGGCCACACGGTGGTGGGTCTGGACAACTTTGCGACGGGCCGCGCCACCAACCTCGAGCACCTCGCCGACAACCCGGCACACGTCTTCGTCGAGGCGGACATCGTCACCGCCGACCTGAACGCCATCGTCGACGAGCACCGGCCCGAAGTGGTGTTCCACCTCGCCGCCCAGATCGACGTCCGTCGTTCGGTGGCCGATCCGCAGTTCGATGCGTCGGTCAACGTCATCGGCACGGTGCGGTTGGCCGAGGCCGCCCGGCGCGCCGAAGTGCGCAAGGTGGTACACACCTCGTCCGGCGGGTCGATCTATGGCGTCCCGCCGCAGTATCCGACGCCGGAAACGGTGCCGCCCGACCCGGCTTCGCCGTACGCCGCGAGCAAGGTATCTGGCGAGATCTACCTGAACACCTTCCGGCACTTGTACGGGTTGGACTGTTCCCACATCGCCCCGGCCAATGTCTACGGGCCGCGCCAGGATCCGCACGGTGAAGCCGGTGTGGTGGCGATCTTCGCCCAAGCGTTGCTGGCCGGAAAGCCGACCAAGGTGTTCGGTGACGGCTCCAACACCCGCGATTACGTCTTCGTCGACGACGTGGTGGACGCCTTCGTCAAGGCGTCCGGCGACGCCGGCGGCGGGCAGCGCTTCAATGTCGGCACCGGCGTGGAAACCTCTGACCGGCAACTACATTCAGCAGTGGCGGCGGCTGTCGGCGGCCCCGACGACCCGGAGTTCCACCCGCCGCGGCTGGGTGACCTGAAGCGGTCCTGTCTCGATATCGGTTTGGCCGAACGGGTTCTGGGCTGGCGCCCCCAAGTCGAGTTGTCCGACGGGGTGCGCCGCACGGTGGACTTCTTCCGCCACAAGCACACCGAGTGATTACAGCGGGATCGGGCTGTCCAACCGGTCGGCGACCGCGTTGAGAAACGGATGCTGGTCTTCGTCGAGGTAGTCCGCAGGCGGCCGCCAGTCGATGCGGCCCATCTTGCCGGCGAACAACCCGTATCCGATCAGCTCCTGCAGCCGAGGTTCGAAGCGGCGCACCAACTCTCGCGGCAAGCTGAGCTGCTGGTTGACCTGCTGGCGTAGGAATCCCGCGCAGAAGTTGACGGTCAACGCGGGCCGCGGCGCGTCAGTGCGGTTGGCCGCGGCGGTATGCCACAGGCTGCCGTTCCAGATCAACGCGTCACCGGCTTTGATCTCGATCGGCTTGCCTTCGGGATACGGCGCTGACGGCTGCTCTGTCCAGCGGTGTGATCCCGGCACCACCTGGGTGGCGCCGTTGTCGGCGGTGAAGTCGCACAAGGCGATCAGCGCGTTGCACAGCAGAGGCTGATGCGGCCGGGGCAGCGGATACATCTCGTCGTCGCAGTGCAGGCGTTGAGCGACCGCTCCGGGCAGCTGGTTGCTGGTCATGCACCACGACAGCAGACAGTCGCGGCCCAGCACGCCTTCGATCACCGGCAGCAACTTCGGGTGCACGGGCAGCGCCTCGTAACGAGCACCGTGCAGCAGCAGGTTGTCGATGCGCACCCAGTCGTGGTCGGCTCGGTTGCCCGGCACGTGGCCGGGCCAGGCCAGGCCTTTGACCACTGTGGTGGAGTTGGCGATGACGGTCGGCAATTCCCGCTCGAGCCGGCGGGTATCGGCCAAGAACTCAGCGACCGAATCGGCGTCGAGGACGTCTTCGACCACCGTGTAGCCGAACTCGTCGATCTCGCCGACGTGGCGCTGGACCGAGGAGCCCTGTGTCATCAAGCGGGCAGCAAATCCTTTTCGGTGTCACCTTCGTCGCGGTCGTCGTCGGCGGTGGTGACTTCGTCGGGGTCGATCATGGGTGCCTCCTGAACAGCGAACTTATTGACGTAACTGTAAGTCGCTGGGCGGGTGGTGGCTAGTGTTTTCCGGAGCTTGAGCACTCTCCAAAGCGACCGCGCGAGCCAGGCGCGCATAACGCAGTTCCAGGTCTTTGAATCTCAGGTAGGTGCTCAAAGTGGTGAAACTGAACGCCATCACCAACGCGTACAGCATCAGGTCGGTGCCGCGGTTGACCCCGAACCAGTGCGCCACCACGGTGGTGTCGTCGGGCCGCAGCACCGCGTACACACCGGCCAACACGAACAGGACGTAGCCGACCTTGACCCACGCCTTGGAACGGGCGCTGCGGCGCGAGCGCAACAGATACACCAGCAACGCGATGATGGAGCCGATCAACAGCACCTGGATCCAATTCACCGTCGCATCCTTCCTCGTAGGAATCCGTCGAAAATGATGTTGACGCCGTTGAGCAGCGGCTGGCCCTTCGACTTGGAGTAGTCGGTGTAGAGCACCTCGACCGGCTCTTCGGCTACCCGCCAATGGTTTTCGGCGATCAACATGACGAACTCGGTGGCATGGCTCATGCCGCTCATGGTGATGTTGAGCGCGTCGGCGACCTTTTTGTTGAACACCCGCAGGCCGTTGTTGGTGTCGGTCAGCCCAAGCTGACGGCCACGCCGGCTCAACCGGGCCGCGGTCCGCAGCACGATCCGCTTGAGCAGCGGCGGCCGGCTGGCCGAAGCCTGGTCGGCTTGCTGGGCGAAGCGGGTGCCGATCACCACGTCGACGTCATCTGCGGAGAGCCGCTCGACCATGGCGGCAAGGTCCTTGACGCGGTGTTGTCCGTCGGCGTCGAACGTGGCGAACACCTGCGCGCCGGGCTGGCGGCGGGCGTACTCCACGCCGGTCTGGATGGCAGCGCCCTGACCGAGATTGATCGGGTGGCGCACCAAGTGCGCCCCGGCCCGCCGCGCGATCTCCCCGGTGCCGTCGGTACTGCCGTCATCCACGCATACGACGTTGTCGAAGACCGCGCGCAAATCGGCGACGACCTCGCCGATGACGGCGGCTTCGTTGAAGGCGGGAACGACGATCCAGACGTCGGCGTAAAGCGATTGAGTGGCCATTTAAGCCCACAAGGTACACGTTGTGCACGCTCGATCAGGCGCTTGACCGGCCGACGCGAGCCAGCGCCGCCAGATGTACCCCGATTCCCACCAACGGACCGCACAACAGGGCCACCACGGTGCGGGTCTGCAGTTCCAGCGGCACCAACAGCAGCAAGCCCGACGCCACGGTCGCCCCGACCCAGCCCAGCGAGTACGCGCGATGCAGCGCCGCGGCCACGGCCGCCGCGCCGGTGAGCGTCAACAGGGCGATGGCCACCGCCGCCGCCGTCAACCAGGCCAGCAACGCGCTACTGGCCTGGTAGTCCGAACCGAACAACTCCCGCAGCAGCCAGGGTCCCAGCACGCCGGCCAGCACCACCCCCAGCGCTCCGACGCCGAGCACCAGCGCCGCCGGCCCGACCAGCGCGCGCACCCGGTGGCTGCGCTCGTCGACGAAATGCGCAATGAGGTTGCCCTGCATGGCGGTCAGCGGCACAAGCAGCGGCGCGCGGGTCAACGTCACCGCCAGGATGACGACGCCGCCCCGTGCCCCCAATTCGTCGGAAGTCAGCTTCAGCAGCACCGGAAAACCCATCACCAGGATGGCGCTGGCGCCTGCGGCGGTGATCGAGTGGGCCGCGCCGCGCAGAAACGTCGCGGTACTCCCAGGAGTCAGCAGGTGCGCCGCCGCGCGCGTGCTCGGTGACACGGCCAACATGAGCGACCAGGCCACCGCACCGCCCACCGTCGCCCACAGGAACCCGACCAGGCCCCAGCCGAGCAGAAACGTCGCCCCGGCGATCGCGACGCGGATGACGGCGTCGGTCACCATCAGCGCGCCGTACTGCGACCACCGGTCGGTGCCGGCCAACATGCCCAACAACGTGGCATGCAGGCAGAAGCCGGCCAGTCCAACACTCAGCAGCGCCACCGACAGCCATCTGTTTTCGACGAACACCCGACCGCCCCACAAGATGGAACTGCCCGCGATCGCAACGGCGGCCGCCACCCCGACCATCCCGGCGATGCGCAGCGGATGGGTGCGGCCGCCACCGGGCAACGGCGTCAAGTCGGTGACGTAGCGCATGGCGCGCACTTCCCGTGTCGTCTCTTGCAGCAGTCCGTTGGCCGCGCCGGTGACCAGTCCGAACGCGCCCCAGAAGACGCCGAATACAGAGAACCCGGCGGGGGCCAGGTGACGCGCGGCCAGATAGATCACCGCGTAGCCACACAAGGCGGTCAGGGCGGTCGCCGCACCTACGCGCACCACGGTGCTGCGTGCAAGGCCACCCGGTAAGCCCGTCGGTCCTTCGACGGGCGAGGCGAACGGGGACGCCGCGCCGCCGACTTCGGTCACCGTCCGAATACTAAGCGCCGCAGCCCTTGGCTATTGTGGGCGGCTATCGGGAAAGGACCCATGACCACCCTCCGTATTTTCGGCTTGTCGCTGCTGGTGACCGTCGCGGCGTTGGTCGTCGGGTACTGGCATGGGGGCGCCAAGGCCCTGCTGCTGCTGGTGGTGCTCGCCGTCCTCGAGGTGTCGCTGTCCTTCGACAACGCCATCATCAACGCGGCCATCCTGCAGCGGATGAGCCCGTTCTGGCAGCGGATGTTCCTGACCATCGGAATTCTTATCGCGGTGTTCGGGATGCGGTTGATCTTCCCGTTGGTCATCGTCTGGGCCAGCGCGGGGCTGAATCCGGTGCGTGCGCTGGAATTGGCGCTGAACCCGCCGCCGGGGGGCGCGCTGGAATTCCCCGACGGCTCACCCAGTTACGAGAAGCTGATCACCGCGGCCCATCCGCAGATCGCGGCATTCGGCGGGATGTTCTTGCTGATGCTGTTCCTGGACTTCGTGTTTCATGATCGAGACATCAAGTGGCTCAAGTGGCTTGAAGTGCCATTCGCCCGCATCGGCCGGCTCGGTCAGCTGCCGGTGATCGTGGCCGGCGCGGCGCTGGTGGTGATCGGCACCCAGTTGACGCATTCGGAGCAGGGGCGTGCGACGGTGTTGACCGCCGGGCTGCTGGGTCTGGTGACGTATTTGGTGGTCAACGGGTTGAGCAGAGCGTTCCGACCCGCCGACGTCGACGACGTCGCCGACAGCGGTGGCGAAAAGGCAACGGGCAAGGCCGGATTGACGCTTTTCCTGTATCTCGAGGTGCTCGACGCCGCGTTCTCGTTCGACGGGGTCACCGGCGCTTTCGCGATCACCACCGACCCCATCATCATCGCGTTGGGCCTGGGTCTGATCGGCGCCATGTTCGTGCGCTCCATCACCGTCTACCTGGTCCGGCAGGAAACCCTAGACCGCTACGTCTACCTCGAACACGGCGCGCACTGGGCGATCGGAGCGCTCGGGGTAATCATGTTGGTGTCCATCGACCAGCGGTTCCACATCCCGGAGTGGATCACCGCGTCGGTGGGGGTGGTGCTGATCGGGGCGGCGTTCGGCAACAGCGTGTGGCGCAATCGCCGCGCCGCCGACGGTCAACCGGTCAGTGGCCGTTCTTCTTGAAGCGCTCCACCGAGCGCTGCACTTCGGCTTCGGCTTCATCGCGGCCGACCCAGTCCGCAGCTTTGACGAACTTGCCCGGCTCCAGGTCTTTGTAGTGCACGAAGAAATGCTTGATCGCGTCTAGCTCGAACTCCGGTACGTCGCCGATGTCCTGAATGTGCTCCCAGCGGTGATCACCGGCCGGCACGCACAACACCTTGTCATCGCCGCCGGCTTCGTCGACCATCTTGAACATGCCCACCGGTCGCGCCTCCACCAGCACACCGGGGAACAGCGGCTGGGGCAGCAGCACCAGGGCGTCCAGCGGATCACCGTCTTCGCCGAGGGTGTCCTCGATGAAGCCGTAGTCGGTCGGGTACGCCATCGGGGTGTACAGGTAGCGATCCAGCTTGACCCGCCCCGTCTCGTGGTCGACCTCGTACTTGTTGCGCTGGCCCTTCGGGATCTCGATGACAACGTCGAATTGCACCGCGTCGGCTCCTTTGTATACGCATGCGTGGCGCGTCCACCCTAGTCGAGCGGTGTCTTGCCGTCGCTCGGCGGCTGGTTGGGCAGAATGGACCGCAACGACAGGAGAGTCATGGGTCCCAAACGGTGGCGGAAAACCACCCACGTGCTGGTGGGGTTGGTTGTGCTGGCGTTCGTCGCCGCCGTCGTCGCCGCCGCCGTTTTCTTCACCACGGGAGGGCACGGAACCGGCGGCGCGCGTTCCCCCGTACCGCCGCCGCGGCCGCCCACGGTCAAACCCGCAGTCAGTCCGGTCGCCGACACCGCCACCGCAGCCAGCCCCGGCGGCGTGACGGCAGCGCTGGCCGCGGCCGCCGCGGACCCCAACCTCGGTCGCCTGGGCGGCCGCATCACCGACGCCTTGACCGGGCAAGAACTCTGGCGTCAACTCGACGACGTGCCGCTGGTGCCGGCCTCGACCAATAAGGTGCTCACGGCGGCCGCGGCATTGCTGACCTTGGACCGGCAAGCCCGGATCAGCACCAAAGTGGTGGCCGGCGGCCAGGGTGCCCAGGCGCCCGTGGTCTTGGTGGGGGCCGGTGACCCGACGCTGTCGGCAGCCCCGCCCGGCGTGGAGACCTGGTATCACGGCGCCGCCCGGATCAGCGACCTGGTCGAACAAATCCATCGCAGCGGCGTCACTCCCACGGCGGTACAGGTCGACATCTCGGCGTTCAGCGGCCCCACCATGGCGCCGGGTTGGGACCCGGCCGACGTGGACAACGGCGACATCGCCCCAATCGAGGCGGCAATGATCGACGCCGGGCGCATTCAGCCCACCACCGTCAACTCCCGGCGCACCCGCACTCCGGGGCTAGACGCCGGGCGGGAACTGGCCAAGGCGCTCGGTCTGGACCCCAATGCGGTGAGCCTCGCGTCTGCGCCGTCGGGCGCGCGGCAGCTGGCCGTGGTGCAGTCGCCGCCGCTGATCCAGCGGCTGATCCAGATGATGAACGCCTCGGACAACGTGATGGCCGAGTGCATCGCGCGGGAAGTGGCGGGCGCAATCAACCGGCCGCGAAGTTTCACCGGCGCCGTCGACGCGGTGACCAGCCGGCTGAACACCGCCCACGTGGACACCGTCGGCGCGGCGCTGGTCGACTCCAGCGGCTTGTCGATCAACGACCGGTTGACCGCGCGGACGCTCGACGGCACGGTCCAAGCCGCGGCCGGTCCCGACCAGCCCGCGCTGCGGGCGCTGCTGGATCTGCTGCCCATCGCCGGCGGCAGCGGCACCCTGGCCGAACGCTTCCTGGACCGGGCTACCACCCAAGGTCCGGCGGGCTGGTTGCGGGCCAAGACCGGCTCGTTGACCGCGATCAACTCGCTGGTCGGCGTGCTCACCGACAGCAGCGGACGGGTGCTCACCTTCGCCTTCATCTCCAACGACGCCGGACCCAATGGCCGCAACGCCATGGACGCCCTGGCCACCAAACTCTGGTTCTGCGGGTGCGCGGCATGAACCGGTCGCCCGATGTGACTCTCGGCAACGCCGTGGACTGGCGGTTCGCGGCCACCGTCGGCGAAAAGCTGGCCCGTCCGGCGCCGCCGTCGAGCGACTACACCCGCGACCAGGTGATCGACGAGCTCACCAGGGCGGCCGCGGCCGCCGAGCCCCCGGTGCGCGAGGTGACCGGGCTGGTGACCGAGAACATCGTGCCGCCGGCGCGGGTGGTGACCCGGCAGCAGTGGGTGCGCGCCGCCGCCGAATCGATGCGGACCATGACCAACGGAAGCGACAAGCCGCGCGGGTTCGTCACCGGCCGCATCACCGGCGCGCAGACCGGCGCGGTCCTGGCGTTCGTGGCGTCGGGCATCCTGGGCCAGTACGACCCGTTCACCGGCGACGACGGCACTTTGCTGCTGGTGTATCCCAACGTGATCGCCGTCGAGCGCCAGTTGAAGGTCGAGCCGTCCGATTTTCGCCTGTGGGTCTGCTTGCACGAGGTCACCCACCGCGTGCAGTTCACCGCCAACCCATGGTTGGCCGGCTACATGTCGCAGGCGCTGGGGCTGTTGACCCAGGAACCGGCCGACGACATTCGCGAGGTGGCCAGCCGCCTTGCCCAGTTCGTTCGCAGCCGCGGCGACGGACCCGACGAGGACGCCCCGGCCGGCATCCTGGGCCTGGTGCGCGCAGTGCAATCCGAACCGCAACGCGACGCGCTGGACCGGCTGCTGGCGCTCGGGACGCTGCTGGAAGGCCACGCCGAGCACGTCATGGACGCGGTCGGCCCGGTGGTGGTGCCCTCGGTCGCCACCATCCGGCGGCGCTTCGACGAGCGCCGGCAGCGCAAGCAACCGCCGTTGCAGCGGCTGTTGCGGGCGTTGCTGGGTTTGGAAGCCAAACTCAGCCAGTACACCCGCGGCAAGGTCTTCGTCGACCAGGTGGTCGAGCGGGTCGGCATGAAACGCTTCAACACGGTCTGGACCAGCCCGGAGACCCTGCCCTTACCGGCCGAGATCCAGCATCCGCAGCGATGGATCGACCGGGTGCTCTAGCGCAGCTGCGCACTGCTGTACAGGCATTCGCGCGGGCGCATCTGCCCGACGCCGAGCCGTGGTGTGTGGGACTGTCGGGCGGACCCGACTCGTTGGCGCTTACCGCAGTCGCCGCGCAGTTGCGTCCGACCACCGCGCTGATCGTGGACCACGGCTTGCAGCCCGACTCCCTTGCGGTCGCCGAAACGGCACGCGAGCAAGCTCTTCGTCTTGGCTGCGTCGAAGCGCAGGTGCTGCCCGTGCAGGTGGGCGCCGCAGGGGGACCGGAGGCGGCGGCGCGCACCGCCCGCTACGCCGCACTCAAGACCGCCCGCACCGGCCCGGTGCTCTTGGGTCACACCCTCGATGACCAAGCCGAGACGGTGTTGCTCGGGCTCGGCCGTGGCTCGGGGGCCCGCTCGATTGCCGGCATGCGTCCCTACGATCCACCGTGGTGCCGGCCGTTGTTGGGGGTGCGGCGCGACGTGACCCACACTGCCTGCCACGAGCTGGGCCTGACTGCGTGGCAGGACCCGCACAACGCCGATCGTCGCTTCACCCGCACCCGGCTGCGCACCGATGTGCTGCCGTTGCTCGAGGAGGTGCTCGGTGGCGGTGTCGCCGAGGCCCTGGCCCGCACCGCGACGGCGTTGCGCGAGGACACCGAGCTGATCGATGCGATCGCGGCACAAGCGCTGCCCGACGCCAGCACGACGAACGGATTGGATATCCGGGCGTTGGCGACGTTGCCGGACCCCGTGCGCCGCCGCGTCATCCGCGGCTGGTTGCTGGCCGGCGGGGCGATTGGGTTGACCGATAAGCAGATTCGTGCGGTGGACGCGCTGGTCACCGCCTGGCGCGGGCAGGGCGGTGTCGCGGTGGGCTCGGCTCTGCAGGGTCAGCGACTGGTGGCAGGACGCCGTGACGGTGTCCTGAGTCTGCGCCCGGAGACTATTTGACGCCCACGTTGGTTGATTTCGCCGTGGCGTGGCAATCTGTGCACGTGACCCACGGCTCCTCGGCGATCACCCCCGGGCAGACACCGGAGCTCTATCCCGGCGACATCAAGTCGGTGCTGCTGACTTCGGAGCAGATCCAGGCCCGCATCGCCGAACTCGGCCAGCAGATCGGCGCCGACTACGGTGACCTGGCCACCACCACCGGCCAGGACCTGTTGTTGATCACCGTCTTGAAGGGGGCGGTGCTGTTCGTCACCGACCTGGCGCGCGCCATTCCCCTGCCCACGCAATTCGAGTTCATGGCGGTGAGCTCGTATGGCTCCTCGACCTCGTCGTCGGGCGTGGTCCGGATCCTCAAAGACCTCGACCGTGACATCCACGGCCGAGACGTGCTGATCGTGGAAGACGTCGTCGACTCCGGGCTGACCCTGTCCTGGCTGTTGCGCAACCTGACCAGCCGGCACCCGCGGTCGCTGCGGGTATGCACGCTGCTGCGCAAGCCCGACGCGGTGGGCGCCAACGTCGACATCGCCTACGTGGGCTTCGACATTCCGAACGACTTCGTGGTCGGCTATGGCCTGGACTACGACGAGCGCTACCGGGACCTGTCTTACATCGGGACGCTGGACCCGCGGGTCTACCAGTAGGCGTTACTTCAACTCCCATACTGCGGTCACGGAGAAGGCGACCGTCTGCTGACCGGGCTCCAGCGGGACCGCCGCGGCCCGGGGCGCCTGCTCGGGCGGTCCACCGGGCGCCGGTGTGGCGCCGGCCGCCTCGGAAATGCTGAGCACCTTGCCCAGATTCAGCCCGGATAGTTGGGCGTATTGCTGCGCCCGGTTTTTGGCGTCTTCGAAGGCGCGGGCGCGCGCATCCTTGACCAGCTGGGAGTCGTCGGCAATGGAGTAGTGCACCGAGGTGATCCGGGTGGCGTCGCCGCCGGTGGTGACGATCAGCCCGAGCAGTCGGGAAGCCGCGTCGGTCGGATGGATCTTCACCTCGATCGCATTGTTGGCGCGGTAGCCGGTGATGGACGCGCCCCCGACCGGCCCAGGGACGCTGTACTGCGGTTGCAGGGTGACCTGCGTGGTGCGGGTGTCTTTGCGATCCACGCCGGCGCCCACCAACGCATTGATCACCGCTTGTTGTCGGTCGTTGGTCTGGTTCATCGCGCTGGTGGCATCGCCCGCCGTCGACTCGATGCCGACGTCGGCGGTCAAGGTGTCCGGTACGCCTTGGACCTGTCCGGAACCCAACACGGTCACTTGGCGGGGATTCAATCCGGGCGACGCCGCGGAATGTGAGTCACATGCGGACAGCACCGCAACGGCGACGGCGGCTAGGGCCAGGACGATCGGCTTGCGGACCAAGCCGGATGCGCTGCTTGCAATCGGCATGCTGGCACCCTAGTCCCTCTCGCCGCGCCGCCGCCGCGACGAGCGTTTCAGCGCGCCGCCGCGGTTTGTTCACCTTGTGGTCATGTAGGGAGCGCACTCGGCGGACAACAACGGGGCGCAATCAGCACCAGCAAATTGTTAGCAATGGCGGCGATACCGGTGTCCTCCAATTTCGCGCAGGTTGAGTTCACCGATTCCACGCCAATCCCCGGTCGTTCACTTTGGTGCTTGGCTAGGCGGCCTACAAGGTGCTGGTCTTCGTGGCTTTGACGTGCGCCTATCGATCCTGCCATTGTCATTTCGACTGGTAGCAGCGGCATGTCGCGATAAAAATCCCCGCATCAGCATCGCTGCAGCCGAAAACAACTACGCACCAAACATATTCGGAAGCGGATGGCTGCTCGGATTCGAATTGCGGTCGCGACCGTTGCGCAGTCTGACGTGAAATCGCATGCACTGGAGCGAGTCCGAGAGACGCTACGCCGCCGCGCAAGCGTTCCTCGGCTGGTCATCACAGGAGAAGACGGCATATATAGCAGGTCGGGTCCGGGAGTCTAGCGCCGCACCCCATCATTTCCTACTTTTTCATATTGAACTCAAAACATATCTGAAACATATATGTCTCATATAAAAGCACTCGAGATATAGCAAATATCACTCAGCAAATGAATAGTTATTTACCCGCCAGTGAACAGCCGGTCTGGGCACTGGGTTACCCCCGCATGGCTGGCTTAACGTGTCGATTGATCCGCTTCGGCGACGGGTGACGACGTCGTCAGTTGGCGCCGAATGTCGTTGAAACAAAACACGCTTTGAGGGAGGAAACAGTCGTGTCTCTTGTTTTCGCAGAACCAGATGCGTTGCTGGGAGCGTCCGCCGAGTTGCAGTCCATCAACGCGGCCATGCACGGAGGTAACGCGGCTGCGGCCGGTCCGACGACCTCGGTGGTGCCCGCCGCATCTGACTTCGTGTCATTCCTGACCGCGGCGCAGTTCGCTGCGCACGCGAAGCTTTATCAGGAGGTCAGCACCAAGGCCGCCGCAGCCCGGGAACGAATGGCCACCACGCTGGGTCTCAACGCCAGTTGGTATGCGGCGTCCGAGGCTACGAATAACAGCGTGCTCGCCTAGCCGAGAAGGGAAGCACGACATGGATTTTGCAGCCCTGCCGCCAGAGATCAACTCTGCGCTGATGTATGCGGGACCTGGCTCGGGTCCGATGCTGGCTGCGGCGGCGGCCTGGGAAGCCCTGGCGGCCGAGCTGGCCAGCAACGCCGCTTCGTGGACCACAGTGATCACCGGCTTGACCGATGGACCGTGGTTGGGTGCGTCTTCGATGACCATGGCCGCCGCGGTGGCGCCCGAAATCGCTTGGCTCAGCAGCGCAGCCGGGCAGGCCCAAGAGGCCGCCGCGCAAGCTGCGGCGGCAGCAAGTGCGTATGAGGCGGCGTTTCTGGGTACGGTCCCGCCGGCCGAGGTCGCGGCCAATCGGGCTTTGTTGATGGCTCTCTTGGCGACGAACTTCCTCGGCCAGAACACCGCGGCGATCGCCGCAACGGAAGCTCAGTATGCCGAGATGTGGGCGCAGGACGCGGCCACGATGTACAGCTACTCGGCTGCTTCGGCGGCCGCGGCCGAGTTACCGCCGTTCAGTCCGCAAGGCATCGCCAGTGCCCTCACCGGCCTGGGTAACGCCGTCAACAGTCAAGTGAACGCACTCAATTCGGCGCTGGCGGCGCAGGGACTGCACGAAATACCCAAGGCGCTGAGTCAGATGGCCGGGTTGACCAACGCGCCGCCGTGGCTCACGAATCCCCAGGCCGCGCTCGGCACCACCGGGCTCGCCTGGAACTCCAATGGTGACGGCATCGTCCTGAACGGGATATTCGGCGACTTCGTGGAGGGCCTGACCGGCTCGCAGACGGTGGACGCCAGCTCGGCCATGGACTCGTACATCCGGTTGGTTTCCCCGTTCCGTCTCACCACCACGGCGCTCAAGGACATCGACGGTCTGGCCCATAGCGCATTTCCCACCCTCGGCAAAGCCGCCGAGGGGGCTGCGAAGGCCGCCGAAGGTGCGGCCGCTGCTGCTGCACCAACGTTCGGCAGCGGTTTCGGCAACGCTCTCGGTGGGATCACTGGAGCCATCGGCAACGCGTCGAAGGTTGGGGCAGTGTCGGTTCCGGCCGCCTGGGCGAGCACTCCGGCGACCAATCCGATCACGTTGGCGGTCAACGGCGCTGCCGGTGCCGCCGCCGCGGAACCCGCCGCGAGCGCCTTTGGTGGTCTGCCGATGATGCCCGGCGCCGGCACGGGGCGCAGTGTGGCGAACTTCGCCGCTCCGCGCTACGGGTTCAAACCCACCATGGTGGTGCAGCCGCCGTCTGGAGGCTGACGGGGATCAGGCCAACGTGATGGCTACGGCGTGACGAGAATCTTGCAGTGCCGCTCGGGGTCGGCGAGGTCATCGAAGGCTTCGCCGACCTCGTTTAGGCCCACTTCGCCGGTGATCAACGGCGCCACATCGATTTCCCCGTCGGCGAGCAGGCGCAGCGATTCGGTGAATTCGTCGGGCTCGTAAGCGTTGACGAACTGCACGTTGATCTCTTTGGCAATCGCGAAGAACGGATACACCGTGTCGGCCTGCATGCATACGCCGGCCACAACCAGCCGAGTCCCCCGCCGGGATCGTCGGATGACGTCATCGATGATGCCGGGCACCCCGATCGCTTCGAAGACCACCGATGCCTTCACCGAATCGAACGGTGACCCTTGGGCGGCATCAATCGTCTGGTGGGCGCCCATGGCGACGGCCAGCTCACGGCGCTTAGTCGAAAAGTCCGCGGCCACAATCCTTTCGACACCGCGAACTTTGAGCGCTGCGACGATGGCGATGCCGATTGGACCACAACCCAGCACCAGCGCCGTTTCCCCGGCGGCGATGCCGGACTTGTTGACGGCGTGCAAGCCCACCGCCATCGGCTCGGTGAGAGCGGCGTGCTTGAAGTCCAAGCCGTTGGGAATCGGCAGCAGTAGAGGAGCGGATAACAGCATCCGTTCGGCGTACCCGCCCAGCGTGCTGTTGCTGAATACGATTGGCTCGACCCCTCTTTCAGTGAGCAGAACCGGCAGCGACGTGACCAGAGTGCCCGGGGGGTGCGTATCGGTGTCTGGTCCGGCCTCGAGCACCTCCGCGCTGAACTCGTGACCCATGAACACGTCCCGGTCCAAATCCAGGTCCATGCCCCGACCACGCGCCAGTTCGTTGCTCAATCCCACGACCTCGGCGCCATGGGCGGCGAAATGCAGGTCGGAGCCGCAGATACCGCAGGCCCGCACTCCGACCAGTACCTGACCCGGGCCCGGCACCGGGTCCGGCACATCGTCTCGATACACCATGCGCCCGTCGCGCAGCACCGACGCGCGCATCAGCTGCTCTCCCGGTCTTGTTCGGAGACATGTTCGGTGATGGCTTTGACGACAGCCTGACCGGCGCGGCCGATGAGTTCTTCGCGCTTGTCCTTGGCCCACTCGTGCGATGCGCGGGCCGCCTCGAGCTGACCCTTGAAATGCGGAATGACTTTGCGGGCGAACAAGTCGTAGGAGTGGAAGGTAGCTTGCGGGGAGGCCCAGTCATGGCCGAGCAGAAGTAGCGTCCCGAATCCACCCGACCGATTCAGCAAGTCCTCGATGTGCGCGATCGCGTCGTCGGGTGTGCCAATGCAGCAGTTGCCTTTGGCTGCATAGTCTTCCACGAAATCCCGGGGAGATTGCACCCCTTCGACGGTGTTGACCAGCGGAACGAATCCGGCTGCCCCGAAGTACTTGGCGAAGTCGAGCAGGCCGTAGGTGCAGTCCTCGAGGGCTTGGTCGCGGGTGTCCGCCAGATGCATGATGCTCAGAACGCGCCAGTCGCTGCGGTGCGGTTGGTCCCGGCCGGCTTTCTCGGCCTGCTCACACACCACATCCCAGGTGTTCTCCAGCGCGGCATAGCCGCCCGGCACTGACATCGACAGCGACAGCAGCGACGTGCCCAGCGCCCCCGCCAGTCGGGGACCGGACGGTGAAATCATTGCCGCCGTTGAGATCTCGGGATACGGCCAGGTGTACGGGCGGATGTGCAGCTGCGCGTCGCGCAGGGTGAACCAATCCGAGTCACGGTTGATGCGTTCATCCGGTGCGGCCCGAAACAGCGCGAGAATCGCTTCGAGCGATTCCTGCATCATCCGGCGTTGCTCCATCGGGTCGATACCCATCATGTAGGCGTCGGACGGCAGCGCCCCCGGTCCGGTGCCGAACATCACCCGCCCGCGGGTCAGGTGGTCCAGGAGCACCCAGCGGTCGGCCACCATCAAGGGGTGGTGGTAGGGCAGCGACACGACGCCGGTGCCCAATCGGATGTGCTTGGTTCGCTCCGCGGCGGCGGCGATGAACACTTCCGGGCAGGCGATCAGCTCATACCCCCCGGAGTGGTGCTCACCGAACCACGCTTCGTCGAAGCCGAGGCGGTCCAGCGCAACCACCCGATCCATGTCGTATTCCAATGCGACCGTGGGCGATTGGCCGGTGGGGTGAAACGGCGTGATGAAAACACCGAACCGCATCGGGGCGGCGCTCGTCACCACTCGACTCCTTTGAGGAACTCCAACAAAGTGCTGTTCACCTCGTCCGGGCGTTCCTGTTGCAGCCAGTGCCCGGCTTCGTCGACCATGACCTCGCGATACGGGCCGGTGACCACTTCCGCGGCGCGGTCGCTGCGGGTGAAAGTCAGCACCGGATCGGCCGTTCCCGCCATGAACAGCGACGGCACCGAGATGGTGGCTCCGTCGAGGTGTGCCGTGGTCTCCCAGTTGCGGTCGAAGTTGCGATACCAATTGAGCGCGCCGTTGAAACCGGTGCGGGCGAATTCGTCGATGTAGTGGTCGAGTTCGGCCTGGCTGATCCAGTCCGGCAACTGCTGCGGTTCGGGTAACCGGTCGATGAAGCCCTCGGGTCCCGGCGCCACCATTCGCAAGGCCGCCTCGTGGTCATCGGGTGACCGCAAGCTCCCGATCATCCGGCGCAGCACGCGGGCCGGGTCCGCGTTAAGTTCGGCGTCGGCGACACCGGGCTCCTGGAAGTACAGAATGTAGAAGAAATTGTCCCCGAACACTTTTCGAAAGGATTTCGTCGGCGCCACTTTGGCCCGCGGCACCACCGGCACGCTCAACGCGGCGACGCCCGCAACACGGTCGGGTTGCAGCAGCGGCGCGTTCCACACAACGACGGCGCCCCAGTCGTGTCCCACCCACACGGCGCGCTCTGCGCCCACGTCGTCGAGCAGACCGACCAAGTCACCAGTCAACTGGTGAATGTCGTAGGCCTCGATCGCCTCGGGCCGCGACGAGCCGCCGTAGCCGCGTTGATCGGGGGCCAGCACGTGGTAGCCGGCTTCGGCCAAGACCGGAATCTGGTGACGCCAGGAATAGGCGAGTTCGGGGAAGCCGTGAGCCAGAATCACCACCGGTGCACCGCGGTCGCCGGCCTCGACCACTCGTAGTTGAACGCCGTTGGTCTCGACTAACCGTTCGGTTGAGGTAGGCACCGTCTCACCAAAGCACAACCCCTGCGGACCGGGAAGGGCCCAAGGATTCCTCATCGGGGCGCACGCAAAGGTTCGGGCCGGTGTGTTCGAGGGCCGCGAGGGCGCGCGGGTGTCCGCGCCCAAGAGCCGCGGGTGGTGCCGGTGACTTGACGGGCGCGGCCGTAGAGTTTTCGTTGCGGGTTGCGCAGGAAGATCGACCGACGCACGGGTTGGCAAGAAAAGGCAGGTGCGCTGGACATGAGGCGTCTTGATCACGTCGTGCTGTGGACGAAGAACCCGCAGGCATCGATGGACTTCTACACCCGGGTAGTCGGCCTTGCTCCGGTGCGGTTCGACGAATATCGGGCCGGCGAGGCGCCGTTCCCCAGCGTGCGGGTGAGCGAAGACTCCATCATCGACTTGATGGCAGCCGAAGGCGCCGGGGCCACCGAAGCCATGACAAAAGTCGACAACAGTGCCGGCCACCCGGTCAATCACGTGTGCCTGGCCATGTCCAAAGAGGAATACGACGCACTCGACCAGCGGCTACGCGACGAGGGAGTGGACACCAGCGCCCGGCTGAACAACTCCTTCGGCGCGCGCGGCTGGGCTCCGCAGGGCTACTACTTCCCTGATCCCGACGGCAACGTGGTCGAGGCTCGCTATTACGAATAGCCAGCCAGTTGACCGATCCGGTGACACGTTGGGAACTTCCGCTCGTTGCTCAGGTTGGATGCTGGCGACCCGCTGCGCTCCGAATACCGGAGCTTGCGGTCGCCTTGGTGGGATGCTGGCGACCCGCTGCGCTCCGAATACCGGAGCTTGCGGTCGCCAGAGAGCGGTAGCCTGGACTTTTGCAGCTGCGTGTATCGGGAAGGACATGGCCGGTACGGCCGAATGATTGATGAACCGTAAAAACGTGATCCGCACCGTAACGGCGATCGCTGTCGTGGTGCTGCTCGGCTGGTCGTTCTTCTACTTCAGCGACGACACCCGCGGTTACAAGCCCGTCGACACCTCCGTGGCGATGGCTCAGATCAACGGCGACAACGTCAAGAGCGCGCAGATCGACGACCGTGAGCAGCAGTTGAGGTTGACCCTGAAGAAGGGCAACAACGACACCGACAACTCCGACAAGATCATCACCAAATACCCCACCGGCTACGCCGTTGACCTGTTCAAGGCGCTCAACGCCAAGAACGCCAAGGTGACCACGGTGGTCAACGAAGGCAGCATCCTGGGCGAGTTGCTCGTCTACGTGTTGCCGCTGCTGTTGCTGGTCGCACTCTTCGTCATGTTCTCTCGCATGCAAGGCGGCGCCCGCATGGGCTTCGGCTTCGGCAAGTCGCGCGCCAAACAGCTGTCCAAGGACATGCCCAAGACGACGTTCGCCGACGTCGCCGGCGTCGACGAGGCCGTCGAAGAGCTCTACGAGATCAAAGACTTCCTGCAGAACCCCAGCCGGTACCAAGCCCTCGGCGCCAAGATTCCCAAGGGGGTGCTGCTCTACGGCCCGCCGGGTACCGGCAAGACGCTGCTGGCCCGGGCGGTGGCCGGTGAAGCCGGGGTGCCGTTCTTCACCATCTCCGGCTCAGACTTCGTCGAGATGTTCGTCGGCGTCGGCGCCTCTCGGGTCCGCGACCTGTTCGAGCAGGCCAAGCAGAACAGCCCCTGCATCATCTTCGTCGACGAGATCGACGCGGTCGGCCGCCAACGCGGTGCGGGCCTCGGCGGCGGCCACGACGAGCGCGAACAAACCCTGAACCAGCTGCTGGTGGAAATGGACGGCTTCGGGGACCGCGCCGGCGTCATCCTCATCGCAGCCACCAACCGGCCCGACATCCTCGACCCGGCGCTGTTGCGGCCCGGCCGCTTCGACCGGCAGATCCCGGTCACCAATCCCGACCTGGCCGGTCGCCGCGCCGTCTTGAGGGTGCATTCCAAGGGCAAGCCGATTGCGCCGGACGCCGACCTCGACGGGTTGGCCAAGCGGACCGTCGGCATGACCGGGGCCGACCTGGCCAACGTCATCAACGAGGCCGCCCTGCTTACCGCGCGGGAGAACGGCACCGTCATCACCGGGCCCGCGCTGGAGGAAGCGGTCGACCGGGTGATCGGCGGCCCGCGCCGCAAGGGCCGCATCATCAGCGAGCAGGAAAAGAAGATCACCGCCTACCACGAGGGTGGACACACCCTGGCGGCGTGGGCGATGCCCGACATCGACCCCGTCTACAAGGTCACCATCCTGGCCCGCGGTCGCACCGGCGGCCACGCCGTGGCGGTGCCCGAAGAAGACAAGGGCCTGCGCACCCGCTCGGAGATGATCGCTCAACTGGTGTTCGCGATGGGTGGGCGCGCCGCCGAAGAACTGGTCTTCCGGGAGCCGACCACGGGCGCGGTGTCCGACATCGAGCAGGCCACCAAGATCGCCCGCGCGATGGTCACCGAATACGGCATGAGCTCGCGGCTCGGTGCGGTCAAGTACGGCACCGAGCACGGCGATCCGTTCCTCGGACGCACCATGGGCACCCAGCCCGACTATTCGCACGAGGTTGCCCGCGAGATCGACGAGGAGGTGCGCAAGCTCATCGAGGCCGCGCACACCGAAGCATGGGAGATCCTCACCGAGTACCGCGACGTCCTCGATACCCTCGCCGGCCAACTGCTGGAGAAGGAAACCCTGCACCGGCCCGAGCTGGAAAGCATCTTCTCTGACGTCGACAAGCGGCCCCGGCTGACCATGTTCGACGACTTCGGTGGCCGCATCCCATCGGACAAGCCGCCGATCAAGACACCGGGCGAGCTGGCCATCGAGCGCGGCGAACCCTGGCCACAGCCGTTGCCGGAACCGGCGTTCAAGGCGGCCATCGCCCAAGCCAGCCGCGCCGCCGAGGAAGCTGGCGCCACAGCCAGCCCCAGCGGACACGGCCCCAACGGTGCGGCGCGCGGCGCAAACGACCGCCCGCATCGTCCGACCCAGCCCGACTACGGCGCCCCGGCCGGCTGGCATGCGCCCGGGTGGCCTCCACAATCGTCCAACCGGCCGCAACCGGCACCGGGGTACGCCGGGCCGGACAACGACGAGTCATCCGACCAACGCGACAAGACTCGGTGGAACCCGCCGGCGCACGGCTGACGAACGGAGACTTGATGACGCAGGTGGAGTCCCGCGACGCAAAAACGCGGGCGCGGGTATTCGACCAGCCACGAGCCGAGGCCGCCGTCCGTGAACTGCTCTATGCGATCGGCGAGGACCCTGATCGCAACGGTCTGCGCGAAACCCCGGCTCGGGTGGCCCGGGCCTACCGCGAAATCTTCGCCGGTCTCTACACCGACCCCGACTCGGTGCTCAACGCGATGTTCGACGAAGACCACAACGAGATGGTGATCGTCAAAGACATCCCGATGTTCTCCACCTGCGAACACCACTTGGTGTCCTTCCACGGGGTCGCCCACGTCGGCTATATCCCCAATGCCGACGGCAGGGTGACCGGTCTGTCGAAAATCGCTCGGCTGGTGGACCTTTACGCCAAACGGCCGCAGGTTCAAGAACGGCTCACCAGCCAGATCGCCGATGCGTTGATGAAGAAGCTGGAGCCGCGCGGCGTGATCGTCATCATCGAAGCCGAACACCTGTGCATGGCCATGCGCGGTGTCCGCAAGCCCGGCGCGCTGACCACCACTTCCGCGGTTCGCGGTCAGCTGCAACGGGATTCGGCGTCTCGAGCCGAAGCGCTCGACCTCATTCTGCGTAAGTGAGCCGGCGCCCGTGCAGGTTATGGGGGTTTTGAACGTCACCGACGACTCGTTCTCGGACGGCGGTCGGTATCTCGATGCGGACGGCGCGGTGGCCCACGGCCTGGCTTTGGTCGCTGATGGTGCACACATCGTGGACGTCGGGGGCGAGTCGACGCGCCCCGGTGCCACTCGGGTGGATCCCGAGTTGGAGGCATCGCGCGTCGTTCCAGTCGTCAAACAGCTTGCCGCGCAAGGAATTACTGTCAGCATCGACACCATGCATGCCGACGTCGCGCGGGCGGCGCTGGAAAGCGGCGCGCAACTGGTCAACGACGTGTCCGGGGGGCGGGCCGACCCCGCGATGGCGCCGCTGGTGGCCGACGCCGGTGTGCCATGGGTGCTGATGCACTGGCGGCCGGTGTCGGCGCAGCGTCCACACCACGTCCCGGATTACCGCGACGTGGTGGCCGACGTGCGCGCCGACCTGCTCGACAGCGTCGATGACGCGGTGGCCGCCGGTGTCGACCCGGCCAAGCTGGTCATCGATCCCGGCCTGGGCTTCGCCAAAACGGGCCAACACAATTGGGCCCTGCTGCACGCGCTGCCCGAACTGGTCGGCACCGGCGTTCCGGTGCTGCTGGGCGCTTCCCGCAAGCGGTTCCTGGGCACCTTGTTGGCCGCGCCCGACGGCACGCCGCGACCGCCGGACGGACGGGAAACCGCGACGGCGGTGATCTCCGCACTGGCCGCCATGCAGGGGGCATGGGGAGTGCGGGTCCATGACGTGCGGGCCTCGGTCGACGCCCTCAAAGTGGTCGCGGCCTGGACCCAACCGGAGGCGACTCAACAGAATGGCTGACCGAATCGAATTGCGCGGGTTGACCGTTCATGGCCGCCACGGAGTTTTCGACCACGAACGAGTCAACGGTCAGGAATTCGTCATCGACATCACTGTGTGGATCGATCTGGCCCGGGCCGCCGCCAGCGACGAACTGGCCGACACCTACGACTACGGAGCCCTGGCCCAACTGGCTACCGACATCGTCAGCGGGCCGCCGCGAAAATTGATCGAGGCCGTCGGGGGTGCGATCGCCGATCAGGTCATGGACGACCAGCGTGTGCATGCCGTGGAAGTGGTGGTGCACAAGCCCCAAGCGCCGATTCCGCAACAGTTCGCCGACGTGGCGGTTGTGGTGCGACGGTCGCGGCGCGGCGGTCGCGGTTCGGTGGTGCCGGCAGGCGGGACGGTATGACCCGAATGGTGTTGTCTCTCGGCTCCAACCTCGGTGACCGCATCGCCCACCTGCAATCGGTGGTCGACGGACTCGGCCAGGCAGTGCAAGCCGTCTCACCGGTGTACGAGACGGATCCCTGGGGCGGCGTGGTTCAGGAACCCTTCCTCAACGTCGTGCTGGTCGCCGACGACCCTGACTATGACGTGCAGGCCTGGCTGCGCCGAGCGCAGGAATTCGAGCGCGCCGCCGAACGGGTGCGCGCACAGCGGTGGGGTCCGCGCACTCTCGACGTCGACCTGATCGCCGGCTTCGATGAAGCCGGCGCGGTGCTCGTCGCCGACGACGACCTGACCCTGCCGCACCCGCGGGCTCATCAACGCGCGTTCGTGCTGGTTCCCTGGCTGGATGTCGACCCGCACGCCGAGCTGACCGTCGACGGTCGATCCCGTTCGGTTCCCGACCTGTTGGCCGAACTCGATCCCGCCGAGCGGACCGGTGTGCGGCGGTTTTCCCGCGGCCTGACGACCAGAACGCGGCGCTGATGGGACCCACCCGGAAACGGGACCTGACCGCCGCGGGGCTCGGCGCGGCGGTGATCGGCTATCTACTCATCGCGGTGCTGTACCGATATTTTCCGCCGATCACCATCTGGACCGGGGTGTCGCTGTTGGTGGTCGGCATCGCCGAGGCCCTGTGGGCGCGGTTTGTCCGGGCGAAGATCAACGCGGGTGAAATCGGCGACGCTCCTGGCTGGCTACACCCGCTCGCGGTGGCACAAAGCGTCATGATCGCCAAGGCCTCAGCGTGGGTGGGCGCCTTGGTGCTGGGCTGGTGGATGGGCGTGCTGGTCTACTTCCTGCCCCGCCGGTCGTGGCAACGGGCCGTCGCCGAAGACACCACCGGCACCGTCGTGGCGGCCGTCAGCGCCCTGGCGCTGATCGCCGCGGCGCTGTGGCTGCAACATTGCTGCAAATCACCCCAGGATCCGACCGACAACGGCGAGGGCGCGGAAGGCTAGTCGGGCCCCGAATTCGACGCGAGAATCGCCGGACCGGCGCGACACGCGGACTGACCTCGCCCGGTACAGTCAGGCCATGACCGTTCTGTCCCGCGGCGCCCGCGTTCGGCGCGGCGGCCGCAGGCCGGGTTGGGTGCTCTTGACGACGTTGCTGGTCCTGGCAATCGGGGCCAGTTCCGCCTTGGTTTTCACCAATCGCGTGGAACTGCTCAAGCTCGCTGTGATCCTGGCCCTGTGGGCCGCGGTGGCCGGCGCCTTCGTGTCCGTGCTGTACCGACGCCAAGCCGATGCCGAGCAGGCTCGTGCCCGCGATATGAAGCTGGTCTACGACCTGCAATTGGACCGCGAGATCTCGGCCCGCCGCGAGTACGAGCTGACCGTGGAATCGCAGCTACGCCGTGAGTTGGCGTCCGAATTGCGTGCGGCGGCCGCCGACGAGGTGGCCGCGCTGCGCGCCGAACTATCCGCGCTGCGCACCAACCTGGAAATACTGTTCGACACCGACCTCGAGCACCGGCCCGCCCTGGAAACAGTGGCTCAGAACGGCGCCCAGCACAACGACACTCCCGCCGCCGACTGGGTGTCCAGCGACCGGGTGCGGGCAGTCCGGGAAGACCGCGAAGAAAACCCGCCCAGCCGCTCCGAAGAGACCACCATCATCGACGTGCCCGAAGTGGGCGTACCGCCGGTCAACGAAGGCCCGATGTTCACGCCGCCGCGGCAGCCGCCGCCGAGAAGGCGGCACACCGGGGAGCGCGCCCGTCCGGCCTATGAGGCCCCGCCTCCGGAGGCTCGCCCGCTCCAGCCCGAGCCGTCGTACGAGCCGCGGCACCGGCCGCCACCCGCGCCGGCACCCGCGCCGCCGCCGGTACCCCCCATGTCGCCGCCCGTCCAGCCAGTCTCCGTCGCGCAGCCTTCCGGATCGGAGTGGCGACCCGTCGCTGCCGACGGCCAATGGCTGCCCCCAGGCGCACCGGGCAGCAACTGGGTGGCCGCCGAGCCTCCCGCCCCGCCGTCCCCCGAGATGGCTGCCCCCGCGGCGCCGGCAGCCGAGCCGGCGGAGCGGTCCGGGCGACGCCGCCGCTACCGCCACACCGACGACCAGGTCGACAACGACGACGCCGATGTGCCGGAGTCCTACCGCGAATCCGGTCGCCGATCCCGGTCCCGGCACTCGACGGAGTACCGCGACTATGGTGTCGGCAGCCTGATCGGTGCTGAACCGGCTGCTTCGGCGTCTGCACCGGCAGCCGAAGCGGTCGAGCCCGCCGCACCGCCGCCGCCACCGCGGCTGGCGCCCGCGCCGCCCCCTGAGGTCGCGCCGCGGCACCGCAGTCCGGAAACGGTTGACGAAGATCCAGAAGCCGTCGACGGGCAGGGCCCGCCGACCGGCGGTCAGTCCGTCGCCGACCTGTTGGCGCGGCTGCAGGTCCAGCCCGCCGGCGGTGGCCGGCGGCGGCGGCGCGACGGGTAAGTGGGGCCCGCCGTTCAAATCGACTAGAGTCTTAGTGACCGTCCGGTACCCGAGACACGGGACTGGAACGCACGAAGAATCCTGTGAGGTCGTCTGCGATGGGGCAGTTCGACGGTTTGCGCCCGGCCAGGCTCAAGGTGGGGATCATCTCCGCCGGCCGGGTGGGCACCGCGCTGGGGGTTGCGCTGGAGCGCGCCGACCACGTCGTGGTGGCCTGCAGCGCCATCTCCCGCGCGTCGCGGCAGCGAGCGGCCCGCCGACTGCCTGACACGTCGGTGCTGCCCGTGCCTGACGTCGCCGCCGGTGCTGAGCTGCTGATATTGGCGGTTCCCGACAGCGAGCTGGCCGGCCTGGTGTCTGGTCTGGCCGCCACCGCCGCGGTCCGGCCCGGCACCATCGTGGTGCACACTTCCGGGGTCAACGGGATCGACATCCTCGCCCCGCTGACCGAGCAGAGTTGCATTCCGCTGGCGATTCACCCCGCAATGACGTTCACCGGTTCCGACGAGGACATCAGCCGGTTGCCAGACACCTGTTTCGGCATCACCGCGGCCGACGAGGTTGGCTACGCGATCGGCCAGTCGCTGGTGCTGGAGATGGGCGGCGAGCCGTTCTGTGTGCGCGAGGACTCCCGGGTCCTCTATCACGCGGCCCTGGCGCACGCCGGTAACCACCTGGTGACGGTGTTGGCCGACGCGTTGGAGGCGTTGCGGGCCGCCCTGCGCGGCACCGAACTACTGGGCCAACAGCTCGTCGAAGACCAGCCGGGTGGCATCGCCGAACGCATCGTCGGTCCCTTGGCCCGGGCCGCGTTGGAGAACACGCTGCAGCGCGGGCAGGCCGCGCTGACCGGGCCCGTCGCCCGTGGCGACGCGGCGGCGGTGGCTGGACATCTGACCGCACTGGCGCGGGTCGACCCGCAACTGGCTCAGGCCTATCGGGTCAACGCCCTGCGGACCGCGCAGCGCGCCCACGCCCCCGACGATGTCGTCGAGGTGCTCGCACCGTGAACCCACAGCAACCCAAATTCCACCCGGGTGAGCTCAACGTGTACTCGCTGCCGAGCGATGTCACCGGGGTCAGCCGCGCGCTGCGGCACACCGGGCGGCGGGTGATGCTGGTACCGACCATGGGGGCGCTGCACCAAGGCCACATCGCCCTGGTCCGCGCGGCCAAGAAGACTCCCGGCTCGGTGGTCGTGGTGTCCATTTTCGTCAACCCGCTGCAGTTCGGTGCCGGAGAGGACCTCGACGCCTACCCCCGCACCCTCGAGGACGACCTCGCGCAACTCCGCGAGGTCGGCGTCGACATCGTGTTCGCGCCGGCCGCTGCGGCTATGTACCCCAACGGCCTGCGCACCACCGTGCAACCCGGCCCGCTGGCTGCCGAACTGGAAGGCGGGCCGCGCCCCACCCACTTTGCCGGCGTGCTCACCGTAGTGCTCAAACTTCTGCAGATCGTGCGCCCGGATCGAGTGTTCTTGGGCGAGAAGGATTATCAGCAGCTGGTGCTGATCCGGCAGATGGTTTCCGACCTGAATCTTGACGTGCAGGTGGTCGGTGTGCCGACCGTGCGGGAATCCGACGGGTTGGCGATGTCGTCGCGCAACCGCTACCTCGACCCGACACAACGTGAAGCGGCCGTGTCACTTTCAGCTGCGTTGACGGCAGGCGCGCATGCCGCGGTCGACGGGCCGCAAGCCGCGCTCGACGCCGCACGCGTGGTCCTGGAGGCCACCCCCGGCCTGGTCATTGACTACCTCGAGCTGCGCGACGCCGATCTTGGGCCGTTGCGCGCCAACGGATCCGGTCGGCTGTTGATAGCCGCCCGGCTGGGCAGCACCAGATTGTTGGACAACGTGTCGATTCAGATCGGAAACACCGCCGGCACCCATGGGCCGGACGGGCAACCTCACTCACAATGGAGGAACTGATGTTACGGACGATGCTCAAGTCGAAAATCCACCGTGCCACCGTCACCCAGGCCGACCTGCATTACGTCGGGTCGGTGACCATCGACGCCGACCTGATGGACGCCGCGGATCTGCTCGAAGGCGAACAGGTGACGATCGTCGACATCGACAACGGCGCCCGCCTGGTGACCTACGCCATCACCGGCGAACGCGGCTCCGGGGTCATTGGAATCAACGGCGCTGCAGCACATTTGGTGCACCCCGGTGATCTGGTCATCCTCATCGCGTACGGCACCATGGAAGACGCCGAGGCGCGCGCCTACCGGCCGCGGATCGTGTTCGTCGACGCGCAGAACAAGCCGATCGACTTAGGCCACGATCCCGCCTTTGTGCCCGCCGACGCGGGAGAACTGCTCGATCCCCGAATCGGTGTGCGGTAACCGTGCTGCTGGCGATCGACGTCCGCAACACCCACACCGTCGTCGGCCTGCTCTCGGGTGCCAAAGAGCACGCAAAGGTCGTGCAGCAGTGGCGGATTCGCACCGAACCGGAAGTCACCGCCGACGAATTGGCACTTACCATCGACGGACTGATCGGCGACGACTCCGAACGGCTCACCGGTGCGGCCGCGCTCTCCACTGTTCCCTCGGTTTTGCACGAAGTGCGCATCATGCTCGACCAGTACTGGCCGTCGGTCCCGCATGTGCTGATCGAACCCGGCGTGCGTACCGGCATTCCGCTGCTCGTCGACAACCCCAAAGAAGTGGGCGCCGACCGAATCGTCAACTGCCTGGCGGCTTTTCACAAGTTCAACACCGCCGCCATCGTCGTCGACTTCGGCTCGTCTATCTGCGTCGACGTGGTATCGGCCAAAGGTGAATTTCTCGGTGGGGCCATCGCGCCGGGGGTGCAGGTGTCCTCCGATGCCGCGGCGGCACGCTCGGCAGCGTTGCGCCGGGTGGAATTGACTCGCCCGCGTTCGGTGGTGGGGAAAAATACCGTGGAATGCATGCAGTCGGGCGCTGTCTTCGGCTTCGCCGGACTAGTCGACGGTTTGGTTACCCGGGTGCGCGAGAACGTCAAGGGCTTTTCGAGCGGCGACGACGTCGCAGTGGTGGCCACCGGACACACCGCGCCACTGCTACTGCCCGAATTGCACACCGTCGACCACTATGACCAGCACCTGACCTTGCAGGGACTGCAGCTGGTCTTCGAGCGCAACAAGGAAGCCCAACGCGGCCGGTTGAAGACCGCCCGCTGACGCCCCATCCCTCCCTTGCCCGTGAGTGTGAATCTCGGGCGCTCACTGTGTACTCAAGGCGTCGTTTCGACGATTTCGCCGCCGTCAGCGCACGCTCAACGCCCACAATTCACCCTCGACGCCCCAGCGGCCGCGTGACTGTGATCCGTAGCTCATGCCGCCCGCCGGAGCGGTCGCACCAAAGAATTCATTTAAGCTGGCAGGTCGTGAGCTCCGCCGACCTCCCCGACACCGAAGCTGCCCTACCCGAGCAGTTCCGGATCCGTAGGGAGAAGCGTGCTCGCCTGCTGGCAGAAGGCCACGAGGCTTATCCGGTCGACATCCACCGCACTCACACCCTCGCCGAAGTCCGTGCCGCTCACCCTGACCTGGCGGTCGACGAGGTCACCGACGACGTCGTCGGGGTGGCCGGCCGCGTGGTGTTCGCGCGCAACACCGGAAAGCTGTGCTTTGCGACCCTGCAGGAAGGCGACGGCACCCAGCTGCAGGCCATGATCAGCCTGGACAAAGTCGGCCAGGAGTCGCTGGACGCCTGGAAGGCCGACGTCGACATCGGCGACATCGTCTACGTGCACGGCACGGTCATCAGCTCACGGCGCGGCGAACTTTCCGTACTGGCCGATTCGTGGCAGATCGCCGCCAAGTCGCTGCGCCCGCTACCCGTCGCGCACAAGGAACTGAGCGAAGAAGCCAGGGTGCGACAGCGCTATGTCGACCTCATCGTGCGCCCGCAGGCTCGTGCGGTGGCTCGGCAGCGGATTGCGGTCATCCGCGCGATCAGGAATGCGCTGGAGCGCCGCGGCTTCCTCGAAGTCGAGACGCCGATGCTGCAGACGTTGGCCGGTGGGGCCGCGGCGCGACCGTTCGTCACTCATTCCAATGCCTTGGACATCGAACTTTACCTGCGGATAGCGCCGGAACTGTTCCTCAAGCGCTGCATCGTCGGGGGTTTCGACAAGGTCTTCGAACTAAATCGCGTGTTCCGAAACGAAGGATCGGATTCCACGCATTCCCCCGAATTCTCCATGTTGGAGACCTACCAGACCTATGGCACCTATGACGATTCCGCAGTGGTCACCCGAGAGATTATTCAGGAGGTAGCCGACGAGGCGATCGGGACACGACAACTTCCGATGCCCGATGGCAGCGTCTACGACATCGATGGAGAATGGCAGAGTATCCAGATGTATTCCTCCCTGTCGGAGGCGCTCGGGGAAGAGATCACACCGCAGACGACAGTCGAACGTTTACGTAACATCGCGCGTCGACTCGATGTCGAGATCGACGACAGCCGTGGCTTTGGTCACGGGAAACTGGTCGAGGAACTTTGGGAACACACCGTGGGCCACGCGCTCACCTCGCCCACCTTCGTCAAGGATTTCCCTGTGGAGACAACGCCTTTGACGCGTCAACACCGCAGCATCCCGGGGGTCACCGAGAAATGGGATCTCTATGTCCGCGGTGTGGAACTGGCCACCGGCTACTCGGAATTGACCGACCCGGTGGTGCAACGGGAGAGATTTGAAGACCAGGCCCGCGCAGCGGCCGCCGGCGATGACGAGGCGATGCTACTCGATGAGGATTTTCTGGCCGCTCTCGAGTATGGGATGCCGCCGTGTACCGGAACAGGAATGGGTATCGATCGGTTGTTGATGTGTTTGACCGGGCTGTCAATTCGGGAGACTGTTTTGTTCCCGATTGTTCGGCCGCACTCCAACTGAACTGCGCTTCTTGTCTCGGATTGAGGATTGCCGATACTTATGGCACATTGGTGCCGGGGAGTCTATCCATACTGCATCAGTTACTGCACAGACGAAACGCGAGGGTAAGCCAATGGCGAAGAAAGTAACCGTCACTCTGGTCGACGATTTCGACGGTTCGGGCGCCGCTGACGAAACGGTCGAATTTGGGCTTGACGGGGTGACCTACGAGATTGACCTTTCCTCCAAGAATGCCGCGAAACTGCGTGGTGATCTGAAGCAGTGGGTAGCAGCCGGCCGGCGCGTGGGCGGCCGTCGTCGCGGGCGGTCCAGCTCGGGACGTGGCCGCGGCGCAATCGACCGCGAGCAGAGCGCCGCGATCCGCGAGTGGGCCCGTCGCAACGGTCACAACGTGTCCACCCGGGGCCGCATCCCGGCCGATGTCATCGACGCATTCCACGCCGCGACCTAGCAAACGTCTGCCGGCGCCTGGGCGGAACCGCCTGGGCGCCGGTTTTGCTTTCGCTGTCGGCGAACCGTTTGGCACTCAGCGCGGGAAACGTATTTTCCGTTTTCCTCGTTTATCTGGTGCGGCTTGTTTTTGGACAGGGATATTTGCCCTTGGCGGGCTCGGCGGCGGGGCGCCGCTAGTCACCGCGAGGTAGGAACCCTGGCAGGCCGACCATTACAGTGGACGGCAGGTACGTGATGCCGACCGGCTGTACCGATGGTGAGGGAGAGCAGGTAACCACCGATGTTTGAACGTTTTACCGACCGTGCCCGCAGGGTGGTCGTCCTGGCGCAAGAAGAGGCCCGGATGCTCAACCACAACTACATCGGCACCGAGCACATTCTTTTGGGTCTGATCCACGAAGGTGAAGGCGTCGCGGCCAAGTCGCTGGAATCGCTGGGCATTTCGCTGGAAGGCGTCCGCAGCCAGGTCGAGGAGATTATCGGCCAGGGCCAGCAGGCGCCGTCGGGTCACATCCCGTTCACCCCGCGTGCCAAGAAGGTCCTGGAGCTGAGCTTGCGGGAGGCGCTGCAGCTGGGCCACAACTACATCGGCACCGAGCACATCCTGTTGGGTCTGATCCGCGAGGGTGAGGGCGTGGCAGCCCAGGTGTTGGTGAAGTTGGGCGCCGAGTTGACCCGGGTGCGTCAGCAAGTCATTCAGCTGCTGTCGGGCTACCAGGGCAAGGAAGCCGCCGAAGCCGGCACGGGTGGCCGGGGCGGCGAGTCGGGCAGCCCGTCGACGTCACTGGTGCTCGACCAGTTCGGCCGCAACCTGACCGCTGCGGCGATGGAGGGCAAGCTGGACCCGGTCATCGGCCGCGAGAAGGAAATCGAGCGGGTGATGCAGGTGCTGAGCCGGCGCACCAAGAACAACCCGGTGCTGATCGGAGAGCCCGGCGTCGGCAAGACCGCCGTCGTCGAGGGTCTGGCGCAGGCCATCGTGCACGGCCAGGTGCCCGAGACGCTCAAAGACAAGCAGCTCTACACCCTCGACCTGGGCTCGTTGGTGGCCGGCAGCCGGTACCGCGGTGACTTCGAGGAACGCCTGAAGAAGGTGCTCAAGGAGATCAACACCCGCGGCGACATCATCTTGTTCATCGACGAGCTGCACACCCTGGTCGGTGCCGGCGCAGCCGAGGGTGCGATCGACGCCGCGTCGATCCTCAAGCCCAAGCTGGCCCGTGGCGAGCTGCAGACCATCGGCGCCACCACCCTCGACGAGTACCGCAAGTACATCGAGAAGGACGCCGCCCTGGAGCGCCGCTTCCAGCCGGTGCAGGTGGGGGAGCCGACGGTGGAGCACACCATCGAGATCCTCAAAGGCCTGCGGGACCGGTACGAGGCACACCACCGCGTGTCGATCACCGACTCCGCCATGGTGGCCGCCGCGACGCTTGCCGACCGCTACATCAACGACCGGTTCCTGCCGGACAAGGCGATCGACCTGATCGACGAGGCGGGTGCCCGGATGCGGATCCGCCGCATGACCGCGCCACCAGACCTGCGCGAGTTCGACGAGAAGATCGCCGAGGCGCGTCGGGAGAAGGAATCGGCGATCGACGCCCAGGACTTCGAGAAGGCCGCCAGCCTGCGCGACCGCGAGAAGACGCTCGTCGCCCAGCGAGCCGAGCGGGAAAAGCAGTGGCGCTCCGGTGACCTCGACGTGGTCGCCGAGGTCGACGACGAGCAGATCGCCGAAGTGCTGGGCAACTGGACCGGCATCCCGGTGTTCAAGTTGACCGAGGCCGAGACCACCCGCCTGTTGCGGATGGAAGACGAGCTGCACAAGCGGATCATCGGCCAGGAGGACGCCGTCAAGGCGGTCTCGAAGGCGATCCGCCGTACCCGTGCCGGGTTGAAGGACCCGAAGCGGCCGTCGGGTTCGTTCATCTTCGCCGGACCGTCCGGTGTCGGTAAGACCGAGCTGTCCAAGGCGCTGGCCAACTTCCTGTTCGGCGACGACGACGCGCTCATCCAGATCGACATGGGCGAGTTCCACGACCGCTTCACCGCATCGCGGCTGTTCGGTGCCCCTCCGGGTTACGTCGGCTACGAAGAGGGCGGCCAGCTCACCGAAAAGGTGCGGCGCAAGCCGTTCTCGGTGGTGCTGTTCGACGAGATCGAGAAGGCGCACCAGGAGATCTACAACAGCCTGTTGCAGGTCCTCGAGGACGGCCGGCTCACCGACGGGCAGGGTCGCACGGTCGACTTCAAGAACACCGTGTTGATCTTCACGTCCAACCTGGGCACCTCCGACATCTCCAAGCCGGTTGGCCTGGGCTTCACCCAGGGTGGCGGGGAGAACAACTACGAGCGGATGAAGCAGAAGGTCAACGACGAGCTGAAGAAGCACTTCCGCCCGGAGTTCCTGAACCGTATCGACGACATCATCGTCTTCCACCAGCTGACCAAGGACGAGATCATCAAGATGGTCGACCTGATGATCGGCCGCGTCGCCAACCAGCTCAAGAGCAAGGACATGGCGCTGGAGCTGACCGACAAGGCCAAGTCGCTGTTGGCCAAGCGCGGCTTCGACCCGGTGCTGGGGGCCCGCCCGCTGCGGCGCACCATCCAGCGCGAGATCGAGGACCAGCTGTCAGAGAAGATCCTCTTCGAGGAGGTCGGACCCGGTCAGGTGGTCACCGTCGACGTGGACAACTGGGATGGCGAAGGTGCTGGCGAAGACGCGGTCTTCACCTTCACCGGGACTCGCAAGCCGCCGGCGGAGCCGGACTTGGCCAAGGCGGGAGCCCAGTCGCAATAGCGTGACAAACGACGGCGGCGCCTTACCGGCGCCGCCGTCGCACGTTTAGACTGGCGCTCGTTACCGACGGACATCGGAATCTGGTGAAATTCCGGAGCGGTCGCGCCACTGTCACAGTCAGACCCGCTGCCCGTCACCAAGCACCCAAGGGGAACGCGAACATCCCCGGAAGGAGTCACCGTGGCCAATTCCCAGACGGCTCGCGCCGGATCGGTCGATCTGTCGGCGGCAACTGCGGCCTTTTGGTTGGCGGCGACGGCCGTCTTGGCGCTCATCGCGCTGTACTTCGTCGGCATCGACCAGGGTGCGGTGTCGCTGTTCGGTAGCGATTCCCACGTACACGAGTTCTTCCACGACGCCCGCCATCTGCTCGGCTTCCCCTGCCACTGAGCCGCCGGCGTGGAGAAGCGTCTGATACTGCGCGGTCTCCTGGCCGGCGCGGTTGGCGCTGTCCTGGCGTTCGTTTTCGCCCGCGTATTCGCTGAACCGGTCATCGGCCGCGCCATCGCTTTCGAAGATGCCCGCATCGAAGCCGAACACGCGCATGGTGTGCATGAGCACGGTGCCGAGTTGTTCAGCCGCGGTGTGCAAGGCAACGCCGGGTTGGGTTTCGGGGTGCTACTGGTCGGGTTAGCGCTGGGGGCGCTGTTCGCCGTCGTATTCTGTGTCGCCTACGGGCGTGCGAAAAGCACTGATCCACAGTCGTTTTCGATCCGACTGGCGGTGGGGGCCTTCGTCGCGGTCGAGCTGGTTCCGTTCGTGAAGTACCCGCCCAACCCGCCGGCCGTCGGGCAGGCCGACAGCATCGGCACCCGCACGCTGTGGTACCTGGTCATGCTCGTGGCGTCGGTGGTCTTGGCGATCGCTGCGGTCTGGTTGCGCGGACGACTTGCTGCGCGATTCAGCTCATGGACCGCTGGGCTGGTTGCCGCCGTTGCATACGTGATCACTGTCGCGCTGGTGATCTTGGTGTTGCCGACGGTCGACGAGACACCGGCCGGGTTCCCCGCTGACGTGTTGTATGAATTCAGGTTGGTCTCACTGGGCACGCAGCTGGTGCTGTGGGTGGCTATGGGTCTGGTTTTCTCCCGAGTGGCCGGCCGACTGCTCGGCGAGCCGAGTGAAACGACGCGAGCGGAGAGCATTGTGGCGTGACCGGTGTGCTCCGGTTGACCCTGATCTCGCACGCAATGACCGAGGCGATGGCCGCCGCTCGATTCCCCGACGACGAGCCGCTCAGTGACATCGGCCGCCGCCAGGCTCGAGGCACCCTCGATGGGACCCCTCGCCGACTCGCCGCACCAGAGCGGCGAGCCCGCCAAACCGCCGAACTGCTCGGTCTGCAGACCACCATGGAGCCGCAACTGGCCGACCTGGATTGCGGGCGCTGGCGCGGCCAAGCGCTGCAGGACGTGCCAGCCGCCGAGTTGGCGTTGTGGCTGACCGATCCGGCCGCTGCGCCCCACGGCGGTGAGTCGGTCGTCAATTTAATCGACCGCGTAGCCGGATGGTTGGCGTCCTTGTCCGACGACACGACACCGACGTTGGCCGTCACTCATCCGGCAGTCGTCAGGGCCGCGATAGTGGCAGCCCTCGACACCCCGCCAACAACCTTCTGGCGCATCGACGTTCCCCCGGCCAGCCGCACGGTCCTGCATTTCCGCGCCGACCGCTGGACGCTGCGCCTGTAGCGGCGAAGCTGCCTTTACCCAACCTTGACCAGGTATTGAAGTGCCTTACCAACGATGGGACACGTGAGTACGCTTCAGTCCGTGGAACTGGGGGTTTTGGGACCTCTCCAGGTTCGGCTCGGCGGCGCGCCCGTAACCATCCCGGGCGCCAAAGCGCGCGCCATCCTCACCATGCTCGGCCTTTACAACGGCTCAGTCGTGTCGGCCGACACCTTGATTAAGTTGCTCTGGGATGACGAACCGCCGCGCACCGCCGAAAAGGCTCTGCAGACCCATATTTCGTCGCTGCGCCGCACCCTGGGCGATGGATTCATCTTGACCCAGGGAGTGGGATGGACCGTTGCGGCCACCGAGGTCGACGCGTCGCGATACCGGCGGGCCGCCCGACAAGGACGCGACGCCGCCGCGGCCGGTGACACCGGCGAGGCGGTGACACGTTTCGAAGAGGCGCTGACCCTTTGGCGCGGAACACCCGAACTACCCGACGGTCCGCGAGGAACTTCGGAGAAGACCCGGTGGATCGAAGGCCACGCCGCACTCGTCGAGGACCGGGCCGACGCGCTGCTGGCCACCGGCCGAGCAGCAGAAGTCATCGGGGATCTGGAGGCAGCGGTGGCCGAATCCCCGCTGCGCGAAAGGCGCTGGGGTCAACTGATGCTCGCCCTGTACCGCGCCGGTAGGCAAGGGGACGCTCTGGGCGCATATCAGCGAGCGCGGTCGCTGCTGGCCGACGAACTGGGCGTAGACCCCGGCCCGAAACTTCGGCAACTCGAGGCCGCGATCGTCGCGCAGGATCCCTCCCTGGAATTGCCGATGACACAACATGTTTCGGCGGTAACCCGGGCGGTCACCTTCGTGCTGACCGACATCGAGGGATCCACGGCAGCCTGGGAGGCGCAAGCCGATGCCATGGCCGTGGCGCTCGCCCGTCACGACGAGCTGGTCGAGCAGGTCGTGACTTCGCGCGGGGGACGGCTGATCAAAACGCGCGGCGAGGGTGATGCGACGTTCTCGGTCTTCGAGCGGCCGTCCGCGGCCGCCGCTGCGGCCATCGAGTTGCAGGACGCCATCAGTCACGAGCCATGGCCATTGCGTGAGCCCATGCGTGTGCGGATCGCGGTGCATACCGGAGAAGTCGAACTGCGCGACGGCGACTATTTCGGCCGGGCGGTCAACCGGGCGGCCCGCCTGCGGTCGGTGGCGGCGGGCGGCCAGATTCTGTGCTCGGGTGCGACGGCCGAGCTGGTGATCGACTCTCTGCCCGACGACGTGGTGCTCACCGACCTGGGCATGCGTCAGTTGCGCAACCTGGCGCGCCCGGAGCATGTCTTCGAGCTCCGCCTGAGAGTGGACGACGACCGCCCTGCGGCTACGGCCACCGACGCGCCGATCCAGCGGCCGGACCTCCCGGCGGTGTTGGCCGGTCCCGGCCCGTTCGTCGGGCGGGGACGCGAGTTGGAGCGGCTTGCGTCGGCGTATCAGACCGTCCTCGCCGGCGGCACCAACGCGGTGCTGATCGCCGGCGAGCCGGGTGTCGGCAAGACTCGCCTGGCCGGGGAATGGTCCCGCCACGCTTATGACCACGGCGCCCTGATCATCTACGGGCGTTGCGACGAGGACCTCGGGGCGCCGTATCAGCCGTTCGCGGAAGCGTTGCGTGCACTCGTGCCATGCCTGGGCGCCAGCCGGCTTCGAGCGCTGCGTGGCGTCGAGGCGCTGTTGGCCCTGGTCCCCGGCCTCACCGAGGTGCTGCCCGATCTGTCCGCGCCGCCGCGCGCCGATCCGGACACCGAACGTTATGCGCTGTTCGACGCCGTCGTCGCGCTGCTGCGACTGGCTTCGGCCTCCGCGCCCGTCGTCCTGATCCTCGACGACCTGCACTGGGCCGCCAAGCCGACGCTGCTGTTGCTCCGGCATCTACTGCGCTTCGGTGAGCACGCCCACGTTCAGATCGTGGGCACGTATCGCAGCACCGACCTCGACCGCTCCCACCCACTGGCCGCGATGCTCGCCGATCTGCATCGCGACGGCACGGCCACCCGCCTGAACCTCGGTGGCCTCGACGAGCAGGACGTGACCGCGTACGTCGCCGAGGCGGGTTACGACGATGAAGAGCTCGCCCGAGCATTGTCGTCGGTCACCGGCGGCAACCCCTTCTTCCTCATTGAGGCGCTGCGCCACGTCGACGAAAGCGGTGGCGTGTGGGATCAGAGCACCCTGCCGCAGGGCGTCCGGGAAGCGGTGAGCCGCAGGCTTTCTCGGCTTCCCATCGAGACGAACAAGGCCCTGGCCGCCGCCGCTGTCGTCGGCAGCCGCTTCGCAGTAGATCTGGTCGAGCGGGTGGTTGGTAACGATTTGATCGACGCGTTCGACGAGGCCTGCCAAGCCGGCATCGTCGTGGAGGAGCCCGGCGGAAACTACCGGTTCAACCACGCCATCGTTCGGCAGTCACTGCTGGCCGAGTTGGCATCGGTGCGGCGCATGCGACTGCACCAGCGCATCGCCACCACACTGGAGGCCCAGCACGAAGGGGACGACGACGACCTGCTGGCCGAACTGGCGCACCACTATTTTGAATGCGCGTGGGCGGGAAACGCGGCCAAGGCCGTCTTCTACTGCAAGCGTGCCGGTGACCAGGCCATGGCACGGCTCGCCTATGAGGGGGCCGCCGACCTCTACGACCATGCCTTGCACGCGCTGGAGGAGGTGGACGACGAGCTGCCCGACCGCGACGACCAGACCGCCGAACTATTGGTCGCGCGCTGTGAAGCCCTCCTGGCCGCGGGCGATGTGACCTCGGCGCAAGGCGCGGTCCGCCAATTGCGTTCCACCACAGTTGATTCTGCCCGCCTCGCGGCATGGTCTGCCTGTTTCGCCGGTCAGTTATCGATACTGGCTCACCCCGAGCGGTTGGACGAGGTCGAAGCCGAACTAAGCGCAGCTGCGAGGAAGTTCGCCGAATTCGACGATGCCGCAGGGGAAGCGAAGGCACACACCGTGCGCGCCACCTGCCTGGCGCGCTTGGGCCGAATCGGGGACTGCGAAATGGCCTTGGACGACGCCCTGACCGCGGCCCGACGCGCGCGGGAGAACCGCCGGGTCAACGCGGTGTTGGCGGGCGCGCCGCTGGCTGCGCTGTGGGGACCCAACCCGGTTCCGCGCGCTGGCGGTCGGTGTCTTGACGTCGTTCGGCTGTTGCGGATCACCACCGACTCGCCTGCGGTCGAAGCCACCTCGACGCGGTGCCAGGCCGTGTTGGAGGCGTTGCGGGGCCGTGCGGGACCGGCCCGACGGATGATCGACTCCGCTCGACGCACAGTCACCGAACTCGGGCTGCGCCACGCCGTACTCGAGGTGGAGCAGTTCGCCGGCATCGTCGAACTCATCGTCGACGATCCGGCAGCGGCCGAGACGCGTTTGAGGTTGGCTTACCACGGTTTCCGCCGCATGGGGCTGGACGCCGACACCGCCGAGACCGCCGCGCTGCTCGGACGGGCGTGTCTCATGCTCGAGCGAGACGCCGAAGCTGACGAATTATGCGCCGAGAGTGAACGTCTCGCCGGCAACGCGCTCAAGGCGTCCATCGCCTGGCGCGTGCTTCGAGCGCATCTTTTGTCCCGCCGCGGCGACCATACCCAGGCCCGCCGGGCCGCCGAGGCAGCCGTAACTTTGGCCGAACGCACCGACGCGTTGGTCGATCATGGCGACACCTGCCTGGCACTGGCAACGGTGCTGAAAGCGGCGGGTGACGTCACCGGAGCCCGAGCCGCCGCCGAGCGGGCGGTGAACCTGTACGAGCGCAAAGGTGCTGTAGCGCTTGCCGAAAAGGCGCGTCGCGTTGTCGGTGCCGAACCGCCGCCTATCTCTGCGCCCCGTGAAGCGGTGCCTGTCGAGCTGGACAACGCCTGCGTGCGAGCGGTCGAGCGTCTCGATGCTGCTGTCCATCGCTCGGCCTGGCGTGAGCTGGAGCTGGTGATTGCACCCAGCATCTCCGTGGAGAACCGTCGCAAGATAGTCGGTTTCCCCAACACCGAATTCACTGCTCACGAGTACTCAAGCGAGGCGCGCCGTTATCACGCGGTCGGGCCGGTGCGCCACCAGCGGACGGTTGTCGCGGTGCGAGGTCAGAGAGTGGCGCTCACCGGATTGCAGCTAGGCACGGCAGATTCCAGCCCCGGCGCACCGCGGGACGAGGCTTATCAGTTGTTCGCGCTGGACGAGGACGGTCGAATCGCGCGAGAGGTGTGGTTCGACGTCGAGGACCACGACGCCGCGATGGCCGAGCTGGAAACCACTTACTCCCGGCTGGAAGAAGTGCGTCATCGCGCGCCTCTCGAGAACGCCGCGAGTCGGGTTGATGGGCGGCTCAACGCGCTGGCTGCCGAGAAGCAATGGGACGAGTTCGGCGCTTTACTCTCGGTTGACATTCGGGTCGAGGACCAGCGACGCGGGTTCCAGAGTGCAAGCCAGGGCCGTGCCACGGTGCTCGCAGAGGGACGGGCAATAGCCGACCTCGGTGCCACGAGCGTGACCGCACAGGTCCTCGCAATCCGCGGCGAGCGCCTGGCGCTTGCCCGTATCGTGTTCTGGGGCAGGGGCGAGAAGACCGAGGCATACCAAACGGAGATGCTCCGCATCGCCGAGGTCGACGCCGCCGACCGGCTTGTCGCCCACGTCGTTTTCGACGGCGACGATTTCGACGCCGCCATCAATGAACTCGATCTTCGATATCTCGCCGGCGAGGCGGCACCGTATGCGGACACCTGGTCGGTCATAACGCAGGCCTACGCAGCGCTCAACCGGCACACGCTTGCCCCCACCACAAAGGACTGGGTCAACATCGACCACCGGCGACTGGTCGCGCTCGACGAGGGTGGCTTGTCCGAATACCTTCGCGCCACGTGGGCGGACGCCCCGCAATCCCAGTTTTATATCGAGTCCGTACATCGCCTAACCGACAACTCCGCACTCTTCACTCGGGTGGCGCATGAGGCATCGCAGGAGGGCTTCGACGCCGAATGGCGAGGCGTCGACATCCTGGTGGTAGAGGACGGTCTGATCAACCGCTGCGAACTTTTCGACGAAGCAGACCTCGACGCCGCGCTCGACCGCTTCGAAGAGCTGAGCGCGCGAACGCGCCGGCTGGAGAACGCGGCAAGCCGGGCGGCCGAGCGGTTGCAGGCATGCTTCGAGCGCTCTGATTGGGATGCGATCAGCAAGTTGCTGGCCGGCGACGTCGTCACCGACGATCGTCGGCAGGTGGTCAATTCCGGTGTGCGGCAAGGCAGAGGCGCCGTATTCACCGAAATCAAGACCATCACCGAGATCGGCGTCAAATGCATGACATCGGAGGTGATCGCCATCCGTGGGAGCCGCCTGGCGCTGAGTCGCACTCAAACCTGGGGGCGTGACAGGCGACCAGATGCTTTTCACAGCGATGTCATCGATGTCCTTGAAGTCAACGGCGAACAAGAGATCATGGCGCGGATCGTCTTCGACCTCGACGACATCGACGCCGCATTCGAGGAACTCGAACGTCGGTACCTGGCCGGCGAGGCGGCGCCGTTCGCCCGTACCTGGTCGGCGATCGCCGAAACGTGCACCTCACTGAACCGGCGAGAACTTCCTGAGTCGGACTGGGTGAACATCGACCACCGGCGAGGTACCCCCTTCGCGTCCAGCCACCTGACCACTGTCCTGCGAGGGATTTGGGATGTCACACCAGAATTCCGCACTCACCACAAAGCAGTACACCGGCTGAGCGATGCCGGAGCGGTGGTCACCCACCACTCACATGGCGCAACGGGCGATGGCTCGATCGTCGAGTGGCGCATGATTCAGGTTCTGAGTGTCGCAGAGGACCAGATCACCCGCTGCGAGCTCTACGACGAAGCAGACCTCGATGCCGCATTGGCACGGTTCGACGAGCTGATCCAGCCCGTGCGGCGATTGGAAAACGCCACCACCCAAGCCATCGAACGCTTCCAGGCATGCTTTGAAGCCCGGGACTGGGACGCCATGGCTCAGCTTTTCACCGAGGACGTTGCAGCTGTTGACCACCGCGCGGTAATGCGCGCTGGAACACGACACGGTCGCGAAATCAACATCGGTGATTGGCGCACCGTCGCCGAGGTGGGCTTCACGAACGTTTCGTCGACGATGATCGCATTGCGCGGAGAGCGTCTAGCCCTCGGCCGTTACCTCATCTCGACCGACGAGCCCGAGGCCAGCCACAACGACGTCCTCGGCATTGTCGAAACGAACAGCGATAACCGGATCGTCGCGTGCGCCATGTTCGACGTAGCCGACATCGGCGCCGCCTTCGATGAACTCGAACGCCGGTACCTCGACGGTGAGGCGGCGCCGTTCTCCAACACCTGGTCGGTCATCGCGGGGGCCTACGCCGCGCTCAACCGTCGCGAAATACCGCCTCTGACAGATGATTTCGAAAGTGTCGACCATCGAAGGGTGGCGGCATACGCGCCGGGTGAGCTGGTTGCATACGTTCGCGCCGGTTGGGAGCTCGACCAACGCATCCGCACCTACGTCGAGAGCGTGCACCGGTTGACCGATCAGGGCGCAGTCCTGACCCATGCCGCATCCGGCAGCTCGCAGGACGGCTTCAGCGCCGAATGGCGCGGGGTCGACTTGTTGCTGGTACAAGGAGACAAAGGCAGGCGCTCGGAGGTCTTCGACGAGGCGGATCTGGATACGGCGCTCGCGCGATTCGAGCTCCTCACCTCAGGCGGCTAGCGCACACCGTTATCGTCGCGCCATCGGCGCAGACATGCCGGCCCAGGCCGAGTGGCTGTTGTGCAGACCCCGGCTTATCTCGTCGCCGACCCCTGGGCCCGTGACCGGAGCCGTCTGCTCGCACGTGCAAGTAAGGCCACCGAACAGATTGCCGTTGACGTCGACTGCGTCGGGTTCGGCACCGGCCGGGGCTGCTGCGCCGACGCCGACGGCCAACACGGCAGCGCCGATGAGAAAATTCCTGGCCACTTCCCGCGTCGCGATCGACATCCGGATCCTCCGGTTCAAAGTTCGTTGGTGTGAGGCGGGGCAGAGACCGCAGCCAATGCGCCGCTGCTACCAGGAGCTACGCGCGACGGTATTTCCGGGTTCGCCGCCGAACAAGCGAACTGCGCACACGCATGGAAAACCCATACGTTCGCGGTGTCGTCTCAGCTCGGCGCGATCAGCGCGAACGCCTGTCTGGCGACCTGCAACATCCAGCCGGTAACCCTCGGCCCGTGATCACGCGGCCAATTCAACTGGAAGCTGACCACCCACGGCTGACCGGTCTTGTCGACCGCATACCAACTGAAAGTCAGATCGCCCGGTAGCCCGCCGGCTTTCGCGCCGATGTACGGCCAGACGCCGCGATCAAGCTGGATACCCGCGACCGCCGACAGGATCTGTTTGACCGGTGCGGCAGCGCCGACAGAGTCGGCCTGCAGTGCCAGGTGCACCCGGCAGACGTCCTGCGCGCTGCCATACCATTCCGCCCCGAACATCGACGCGGGAGTATGGGCCCGGGTCGGATCAGGCCGGTACGGCGTCGAATTGGCCTGCTGCAGCAACTGGGCGCGTTGTTGTTGGGACGCGTTCTTCCACTGCTCGCGCAGATCCGGCTGACCCCAACCCACCGAAAACAGCTCGTACATGGTCGGAAACGGCGTCATGCTGGCCGGGTCGTGATGCCCGGCGGTGACCAGAGCGTCTTCGATGGCATGCGTACCCATCCGCTCGATGAGCAAGTCGGTAGCCATGTTGTCGCTGGTGGCGATCATCTTCTCGGCGGCGGTGCGCACCGAAACATGCGCGCCTGGCGACAGTTCCAGACCCGACGAGCCGACGGCCTTGCTCTTCTCGGTTACGGTCAACTGGTCATCCCAAGAAACCGTCCCGTTCTTCAACGCGCCGGCCAGCGCGTGCAGCACGTACAACTTGAAAATCGATGCCAATGGCAGAGATTCGTTGGTGTTGGTGCCGGCCACCTTGTCGCACTGACCGTGGTCGACCTTGGCGACCTGATACGAATACCGGGCACCGGTGCGGCCCAGGATGGCGTCGACATCGGCCCACGACTTGACCGACGGCGATTGGGTCTCGAGGCCGAACCGGTCCACCCATCCGTCGTCGTCGGTGTGTAGCCGGATGTCTTGGTGGGCGCCGTAGGAGGAGACGAGATGCAAGGTGGCGACGCTGGCTCCGATATCGACGCCCTGCAGCGCGAAGGGCCGGTCCCACCACAGCTCTTCCATGGTGTGCTCGACGGCCTCCACCTTGTCGGGCGCGGCCAGGGTACGCACACCGACTTCGCCGATCGGCCAATCCGAATTCAGCATGTCCAAGGTCTGCTGAGCCCGCAGACCGGGCGGCGTGACCATGTCGATGCGGCGCCCGGTATTCGCCGCGTTCGCCGACGGGGTGGGCGACGACGTGCAACCAGAAGCCAGCGTGACCACGACCGCGGCGGCGGCGCTTATGGCCCAGGCACCGCGCCGCCCCACGCACCGGCTATGCAGTCTTGCCTGCCCCGGCAACGTCGAGCACAACCTCGAATTCCAGCAGGGACGCACCCGTCGCCACGGGATTGGCTTTATGTCCGGCGTGCGCGTGAATGGCGGGCCCATTCGCCCAGGCCTGAAAAGCTTCTTCGGACTCCCATTGCGTCACCACGAAGTAGCGGTCTTCACCCTTGACCGGACGCAGCAGTTGGAAGCCGAGAAAACCCGGGGAATTCTCCACCGCGTGGGCCCGGTGTGCGAAACGCTTTTCCAGCTCGGGGCCAGCGTCGGCGGGCACCTCGATTGCGTTGATTTTCACCACTGGCATGCCGACTAGGCTACCGTGCCGGGCATGTCCGGCGATCTGCTGACCCATCGCGGCGGACGCGGCGAGCCGGTGGTCCTCGTGCACGGGTTGATGGGGCGGGGCAGTACCTGGTCGCGGCAACTGCCCTGGCTGACCGAATTGGGCAGCATCTTCACCTACGACGCTCCCTGGCATCGGGGACGTGACGTCGCGGACCCGCATCCGATCAGCACCGAACGCTTCGTCGCCGACCTCGCCGAGGCCGTGAGCGCGTTGGGGACGCCGGTCACATTGGTGGGGCATTCAATGGGGGCCCTGCACTCGTGGTGTTTGGCCGCCCAGCGTCCGGCGTTGGTGACCGCACTGGTAGTCGAGGATATGGCGCCGGATTTCCGCGGTCGTACCACCGGACCGTGGGAGCCGTGGCTGCATGCCCTACCCGTCGAATTCAGTTCGGCGGAACAGGTTCTCGCGGAGTTCGGACCGGTGGCGGGCCAATACTTCCTGGAAGCGTTCGACCGGACCGATACCGGCTGGCGGCTGCACGGCCACACGTCACGATGGATCGAGATTGCCGCGCAGTGGGGTACCCGTGATTACTGGACGCAGTGGCGCCAGGTGCAGGCACCGGTATTGCTAATCGAGGCCGGCAACTCGGTGACGCCGCCCGGGCAGATGCGGCAGATGGCCGAAAGCGATTGCGTGCGTGACTATCTGCTGGTTCCCGAGGCCGGCCACCTGGTGCACGACGAAGCGCCCGAGGCGTATCGGCGCGCCGTCGAGGCGTTCCTCAAGGCCTGATGTGTCTAATCTTCGCCCGCCAGCGCGAAACGGCCGTCCGCTGTTTGGGTGACCAACCCGTCGGCCAGCAGCGAGTACAGCGCTCGGTCGCGCTGCGCGGTGTCGGTCAGCCAGGCAACATCGAGTTCGGCGCGGGTGACCGCGCAATTTTTGGCGCGCAACACGTCCAGCAATCGACCACGAACCTGGCGATCGGTACCCGCGTAGCGCTGAACTCGCCGCGGCGGACCCGAGGCAGGAGGAGAACCGGCCGTGTGCCACGCGCACTCGGCCAGCGGGCACAAGCCGCAACGCGGGGTGCGTGCGGTACAGACGATGGCGCCCAATTCCATCAAAGCCACCGAAAAGACCGGCGCCGCATCACCTTCGGGTAACAACGCCGCGACGTCGGCGTGGTCGCGGGTCGCCGATGGCGAGCCGGCGTCGGCTCGGCCGTGGATCGCCCGGGCAACCACCCGGCGCACGTTGGTGTCGACCACCGGCACCCGCTGACGGTAAGCGAAACAGGCCACCGCCCGGGCGGTGTAGCTGCCGACTCCGGGCAGGGTCAGCAACACATCGACGTCGTCGGGCACCTGGTCACCGTGGTCGCGGGCGATGACTGTGGCGCACTCATGCAACCGCTTGGCCCGTCTCGGATAACCGAGCTTTCCCCAGGCGCGGAGCACGTCTGCCGCAGTGGCCGCGGCGGTCGCCGACGGGGTAGGCCAGCGTTGCACCCAGTCCGACCAGATCGGCAGCACCCGCGACACCGGTGTTTGTTGCAGCATGAATTCGCTGACCAGGATTTGCCACGCGCTGACCCCCGGCGCCCGCCAGGGCAGGTCGCGACTGGATTCCTCATACCAGGCAAGAAGATTGGTGACTGGTATGTTCCCTGAGCCCATCACCGGCCGGTCCGGCACAATGTGTGCCATGCCCAACACGACTCCGGCCACCGCATGGAAAGCACTCAACGAGGGTAACGAGCGATTCGTCGCCGGCAAGCCCGAGCATCCCGATCAGGACGTCGACCGCAGGAAGAGTCTCACCTCAGGTCAGCAACCGATCGCGGCGGTGTTCGGCTGTTCGGACAGCCGGGTGCCCGCTGAACTTGTTTTCGACCAGGGACTCGGTGACATCTTCGTGGTTCGCACCGCCGGGCAGGCGATCGATGCCGCCGTGCTGGGCTCACTTGAGTACGCGGTCGCGGTCCTCAACGTGCCTCTGCTGGTGGTGCTGGGTCACCGCAGTTGCGGTGCCGTCAAGGCTACGGTCGGAGCGGTCCAGGAGGGTTCGGTGCCCGCCGGTTTCATCCGCGATGTCGTCGAACGGGTGGCACCGTCCATCTTGGTGGGGCGAAAAGACGGTTTGAGCAGTCCCGAGGAATTCGAGGACCGCCACGTCAGCGAGACGGTGGCACAGCTGGTGGCGCGTTCGGCGATCATCGCCGAGCGGGTGGAGCAGGGCACGTTGGGGATCGTCGGGGCGATCTACCACCTGTCTGACGGGCGCGCGGCACCCGTCGAGCGGGCCGGCAAAGTCGCCGAAACGGTCTGACTTCCGCCATCCCTTTACACGGCGGTTGGCCAGCTAACTGCGCGACACGCCGAGCCAGGTCAGCCCAACGGGCCTGACCTGGCCCTACGGTGTGACTGTGCTGGATCTGGAACCGCGTGGCCCGCTTCCGACTGAGATCTACTGGCGGCGCAGGGGACTTGCCCTGGGTATCGCGGTCGTTGTCGTCGGTATTGCGGTTGCCACGGTCATCGCATTCGTGAGCAGTAGCGCTGGGGCCAAGCCTGCCGGCGCCGACAAGCCGGCCGCAGCGCAGGGCCATCCCGGCTCGAACGCGCCGCAAGCGCCGCAGCCGCCGCAGCCCGCCGGCCAAACCGAAGGCAACATCCCCGGTGCGCCGCCCCAGGTGGTGAACCCGGAGTCGCCCACCCCCACCGCGGCGGTGCAACCGCCACCGGTGCTCAGGGAAGGCGACGATTGCCCCGATTCGACGCTGGCGGTCAAGGGGCTGACCAACTCGCCCCAGTACTACATCGGTGACCAGCCGAAATTCACGATGGTCGTGACCAACATCGGGCTGGTCTCCTGCAAGCGCGACGTCGGCGCCGCGGTGCTGGCGGCTTACGTGTACTCCCTGGACAACAAGCGTCTGTGGTCCAACCTGGACTGCGCGCCGTCCAACGAGACACTGGTCAAGACCTTCACCCCGGGCGAACAGGTGACCACGGCGGTCACCTGGACCGGGATGGGCTCGGCGCCGCGCTGCCCGTTGCCGCGTCCGGCGATCGGTCCTGGCACGTACAACCTCGTCGTGCAGTTGGGCAACCTGCGCTCACAACCGGTGCCATTCGTGCTCAACCAGCCGCCGCAGCCGCCGGGCCCGGTGCCCGCTCCCGGTCCTGCTCAGGCTCCCCCGCCAGAGGCGCCCGCGGCCTCGCCCGGCCAAAGCGGCTAGGGCTCAGGTCAGCGGGTCGGCGATGGTCGACTCCGCCAGTTGCGACAATCCCTCCCGCACGTGGCGCGCCCACATGGCGCCGATGCCGTCGACGGATTGCAGGTCTCCGGCGCTGGCCGCCAGCAGGCCCTGCAGCGTTCCGAACGAGCGGACCAGCAGGTCGACGTGCGCGAACTGGAGTCGTGGAATGCCGGCCATGGCCCGGTAACCGCGCGGGCTGAGCGCCGAGTCCTGCGCCTCGGCCGTCGTGGGATAGCCGAAGATCTTGGCCAGCGCGGTCAGTTCGAGCAGGTCGGTGTCCGACAACGCGTCGAGTTCGTCCAGTGTCGCGGTGATTTCCGCCTTGGACAGCGGCTCGGGGTTGGCGTGATAGTCCCGCACGATCAATTCCCGGGCCGTGTCGTTGCCGCCAAGCAGTTCCTCCAACTGCAGCCGCAGTTGGCGCCCGTCGGTGCCCAGTTCGACGGCGTCATGGTCGATGGACAATCCGATGCGGCGGACCAATTCGAGCCGTTGTACCACCGTCATGACGTCGCGCAGCGTGACGAAGTCTTCGATCTCGGCCCGCGACAGTTGCCGGCTGACCTCGTCGAGCCGGGTTTTGTAGCGTTCCAGCGTGGCGATCGCCTGGTTGGCGCGCGACAGGATGGTCGCGGAGTCGGTGAGCACGTGGCGCTCACCGGCGACGTACACCGTCACGATGTTCATCGAGTGGCTGACGGAGATCACCGGGTAACCGGTCTGGATCGCGGCTCGTTCAGCGGAGCGATGCCGGGTGCCCGATTCGTCGGTCGGGATCGACGGGTCCGGCACCAACTGCACGTTGGCCCGCACGATGCGGCTGCAGTCGGTGGACAACACCACCGCGCCGTCCATCTTGCACAGTTCGCGTAGCCGGGTCGGTGCATATCGGACATCCAGAGAAAAGCCGCCGTCACAGATGGCTTCCACGTTTTCGTCGTGGCCTAGCACGATCAGCGCGCCGGTGCGACCACGCAGGATGCGTTCCAGCCCGTCGCGCAGCCCGGTGCCGGGCGCTAGGCGGGCGACGGCCTCACGCAGGGTCGGACGAGTCACAGCGTGCATTCTGCGGCTCGGAGGGGTTATGCGTCTAGCTGATGCACCCGCGCGGGCCTGGCGGTGCGGTGATCGGCGATGTCGATCATGTGCTTCAGCGCGGCGGAGATAGTCGGCGCGCACAGGGTTCGCAGGCCCACCGGAGGCGCCTTGCAGCCCGGCGGAACCAGCGCGATGTTGAACCCCTGACGAGCGGCTTCGGCCAAGCGCCGCTCCATCCCGTTGACTCGCCGCAGATCCCCCGCCAAGCCGACCTCGCCGATCATGACCGCGGTCGTCGGCAGCGGCAGGTTCGCATACGCTGAAGCCAGCGCGATCGCCACGGCCAGATCCGCCGAGGGATCGGTCAACCGCATGCCACCGACCGTGGACAGGTAGATGTCGTTGGCCGCGAGGGTGAGCTTGCCGTGTTTCTCCAGTACAGCGGTGATCATCGCGGCACGGGCGTGATCGATTCCGCTGACCGCTCGCCGCGGCGAGCCGCCGGCGGGCACGGCCAGCAACGCCTGCACCTCCCCGATCAGCGGTCGCTTGCCGTCCAGCGTCACTGTGATCGCGGTACCGGGTACCGGCGTGGGCCGCTGATCCAAGAACAGGTTGGACGGATCGGCGACGCCTTCAATTCCGGTGTCGTGCAACAAAAAACAGCCGACCTCGTCGGCGGCGCCGAAACGGTTCTTGATGCCGCGGACCATCCGCAACGCGCCGTTGCGGTCACCTTCGAAGTGCAGCACCACGTCCACGAGATGCTCGAGGGACCGAGGTCCGGCGATCGCCCCGTCCTTGGTGACGTGACCGACCAGGATCAGCGCCACGCCTCTAGCCTTGGCGGCGGCGGTCAATGCGGCCGTCACCGCGCGCACCTGGGTGACTCCGCCCGCGACACCGTCGGCCTCGCTCGTCGACATCGTCTGCACCGAGTCGACGATCACCAGTGCCGGCCCCACGCTTTCGATGTGCTCGAGCACCATGTGCAGGTCGGATTCGGCCGCCAAGTAGATCTCATCGACTCCGGGCCCGCCGCAACCGATGCGGTCGGCGCGCAACCGGATCTGGCCGGCGGACTCCTCGCCGGACACATACAGCACCCGGCGCCCGGTCTGAGCCCACCGGTGGGCGACCTCGAGAAGCAGCGTCGACTTGCCGACGCCCGGATCACCCGCCAGCAACGTCACCGAACCGGGCACCACACCACCGCCCAGCACCCGGTCAAGTTCGTCCACGCCGGTCGAACGGTGCCGGCTCAAGCTCGGCTCGACCGCGCTGATGGGCACCGCGCGAGCACCCGAAGACGCTGCCCGACGCCCGCCGACCGCGCTGAGCACCGCTACTTCTTCGACGGTGCCCCAGCTACTGCACTCCAAGCAGCGGCCCACCCATTTGGCGCTGACATGGCGGCATTCCGAGCAGCGGTATTGCGAACGCGCGTTGGCCACGAGGTGACCGTAACCGCAGGGTCCGACAAATGACCGCTATGAATGGTTCGACACGGCTTGTGGTGCGGGTCCGAGCCCGGCCGAGATCGGAACCATCACGTTGCCCTGGCCGGCCTTCTCGAAATTGAAGGTGAAGTTGTACGTCAGACCATTGCTGATGGGCTTTGTCAAGTTGATGGTGGCCTTGGCTGCGCCGCTGTTCTGCGGCGGTCCGGGCGCCGCGTTCGGACCGGTCGGGGTGCCGATGAAGAGCATTCCACTTGGCGGGACCTTTGCGTCGCCGCTGATCGTCACCGGGCCGATGTCGGTCGTGACGCTGGTCAACCGGTCCTCGACATTGGGCGACTGGTTGACCACGACGAGTACCAGGTCGACCGTCCGCCCGGGCTGAATGAAGTCGCCCTGCTGCGCCGCTTGGATGCGGATGTCGCGCAATGCCACGTTGTTGATCGTCAGCTTGTTGCCGTTGACAGCCGGTTCCTGCATCGCCGTCTGGGAGACCTGACCCGCGCCGCAACCGCTCAGCACAACCGCCGACATCCCGACGATCGCCAGCCAGGCGCCCAGCTTGGCCAATCGGACCGGCAGGCCGATGTTGAAGCGGTTCACTCGATGCCTCCTGCTCGACCTCGGCGCGGCACTGCCCGGTACCAGACGGCCGCCGCGGTTCGACTATGCACAGTAGTAGCACTGCAGCGCCGACGGTAGCTGGCGGTGCAGTTGGCGCTAATCGGGGGGTAGGCGTGCCGGTTCACTGGGCTTGGACAAACTAGGCCGCGCGCTCGCGCGTGAGCGCGACATTGCACGTCTCAGCCCGCCTGTCAACCCCCAATGTTCGCCGATGGTGCCCCTGACCTGCACCGTTACTCAACGGGGCGTTGTGTGCCGTGTTAGACTTAACTAACGAAAGGGGCTCGAAGCTGATGATTTTTAAGGTCGGAGACACCGTTGTCTATCCACACCACGGTGCTGCGCTCGTCGAGGCGATTGAAACCCGAACCATCAAAGGGGTGCAAAAAGAGTATCTCGTCTTGAAAGTGGCGCAGGGCGACCTGACTGTTCGAGTGCCCGCCGAGAACGCCGAATATGTCGGCGTCCGCGACGTCGTCGGCCAGGAAGGCCTCGACAAGGTGTTCCAAGTTTTGCGCGCACCGCACACCGAAGAGCCGACCAACTGGTCCCGCCGGTACAAGGCAAACCTCGAGAAGCTCGCTTCCGGTGACGTGAACAAGGTTGCCGAGGTCGTGCGCGACCTGTGGCGTCGTGACCAAGAGCGCGGTCTGTCCGCCGGCGAGAAGCGCATGCTGGCCAAGGCCCGTCAAATCCTGGTCGGTGAACTGGCACTGGCGGAAAGCACCGACGACGCCAAAGCGTCGACCATCCTCGACGAGGCTCTCGCCACCGCTTCTTGACTCCCCGAGGGCTCTGAGTGGCCGGGGGAGACGGCACCGTAGTCGCGATCGTCCCGGCCGCTGGTTCGGGTGAGCGGCTAGCCGCCGGGGTACCGAAGGCGTTCTACCAACTCGAAGGGCACAGCCTGGTCGAGCGGGCCGTCATCGGCCTGCTCGACTCCGGCGTCGTGGACACCGTCGTAGTGGCGGCACCACCGACCCGCACCGACGAGGCCAAGCTGATTCTGGGACGCAAGGCCACGGTTGTTCCGGGCGGGTTGAGCCGCACCGACACGGTCGGCTTGGCCTTGGCGTCGTTGCGGGCGACACCGGATAGCACGCCACCGCAATTCGTGTTGGTTCATGACGCAGCCCGCGCACTGACCCCGCCGGCGATGATCGCCCGGGTGGTCGACGCGCTGCGAGCCGGGCATGACGGCGTGGTGCCCGCATTGCCACTGTCTGACACCATCAAGGCCGTGGATGCCAACGGAGTGGTCCTCGGCACGCCGGAACGGGCCGGTCTGCGCGCTGTGCAGACGCCGCAGGGGTTCGCCACCGAACTGCTGATGCGGGCCTACCAGCACGCCGGGTCCGCCCAGTTCACCGACGACGCGTCCCTGGTCGAGCATGTCGGCGGCCAGGTGCAGGTGGTCGACGGTGATCCGCTGGCGTTCAAGATCACCACGCCGCTGGATTTAATGCTGGCCAGAGCGATCGTGCGCCAGTGACCGAGTTGCCTCGCGTCGGTCTCGGCGTCGATGTCCACCCGATAGAGCCAGGGCGGCCGTGCTGGCTGGTGGGACTGCTGTTTCCCAGCGCCGACGGCTGTGCCGGGCACTCCGACGGAGACGTCGCCATCCACGCGCTGTGCGACGCAGTGCTGTCGGCCGTCGGGTTGGGCGACATCGGCGACGTGTTCGGCGTCGACGACCCCCGCTGGGAAGGCGTCAGTGGCGCCAACATGCTGCGTCACGTTGTGGACTTGGTCAACGGCCACGGCTATCGCGTCGGCAACGCGTCGGTCCAGGTGATCGGGAATCGACCCAAGATCGGCTGGCGCCGTCTCGAGGCGCAGGCTGTGTTGTCGCGGTTGCTCAACGCCCCGGTATCGGTGTCGGCGACCACTACCGACGGGCTGGGTCTCACCGGGCGCGGCGAGGGGCTGGCCGCCATCGCGACCGCGTTGGTGGTTTCGCTGCGATATCCGCATTCGTAGCGCCCAGGTCCCGCTGACCTGACGCTGGCCGACCTCGGCACGGCAAGCAGGCAGTAAGCTGGCACGTCGTGACCAATCATGCCCGCCTGCGGCTTCATGACACGGCGTCCGGCGTCGTGCGTGATTTTGTGCCGCTGCGGCCCGGGCATGTCTCCATCTATCTCTGTGGCGCCACCGTGCAGGGGTTGCCGCACATCGGACATATCCGCAGCGGCGTGGCCTTTGACCTGCTGCGCCGGTGGCTCATTGCGCGCGGCTACGACGTCGCGTTCATCCGCAACGTCACCGACATCGACGACAAAATCCTCGCCAAAGCGGCCACCGCCGGACGGCCGTGGTGGGAGTGGGCGGCCACCCACGAGCGGGCATTCACCGCCGCCTATGACGCCTTGGACGTCCTGCCACCGTCGGCCGAACCGCGGGCCACCGGCCACATCACGCAGATGGTCGAGTTAATGGAACGCCTGATCGAAACCGGCCACGCCTACGCTGGCTGCGGGGATGTGTACTTCGACGTCCTCAGTTACCCGGAGTACGGCCAGCTGTCCGGTCACAAGATCGACGACGTCCATCAGGGCGAAGGCGTGGCCACTGGCAAACGAGACCAGCGCGACTTCACCTTGTGGAAGGGCGCCAAGCCGGGTGAGCCGTCCTGGCCCACGCCGTGGGGCCGCGGGCGTCCGGGATGGCATCTGGAGTGTTCCGCGATGGCCCGCACCTATTTGGGCCCCGACTTCGATATCCACTGCGGCGGTATGGACCTGATCTTCCCGCATCACGAGAACGAGATCGCGCAAAGCCGCGCCGCCGGAGACGGTTTCGCCCGTTATTGGTTGCACAACGGCTGGGTGACCATGGGCGGGGAGAAAATGAGCAAGTCGTTGGGCAACGTGTTGTCCATACCGGCGATGCTGCAACGGGTCCGTCCCGCCGAACTGCGCTACTACCTGGGCAGTGCGCACTACCGATCAATGCTCGAGTTCTCGGAGACGGCTCTGCAGGACGCCGTCAAAGCCTATGTGGGCGTGGAGGATTTCCTGCATCGGGTGCGCAACCGGGTGGGCGCCGTCATCGCCGGCGAGTGGACTCAGCGGTTCGCCGACGCGCTCGACGACGACCTGTCGGTTCCCATTGCGTTGGCCGAGATCCACCAGACTCGGGCGGAGGGCAACCGGGCGTTGGACGCCGGTGACCACGAAGGCGCATTGAGCAGCGCCCGCTCGATCCGCGCCATGATGGGCATCCTCGGCTGTGACCCGTTGGACGAGCGGTGGGAGTCCAAAGACGAAACCTCGGCCGCGCTGGCCGCCGTCGACGTACTGGTGCAGGCCGAGTTGCAAAACCGGCAAAAGGCCCGCGAGCAGCGCAACTGGGCGCTCGCCGACGAAATCAGAGACCGGCTGAAGCAGGCCGGTATCGAGGTGACCGACACCGCCGACGGTCCGCAGTGGACGCTGGGCGGGGACACCAAGTAGTGCCCGGCAATTCGCAGCGCCGGGGCGCGGTACGCAAGGCCGGCAGCAAGAAGGGACCTACCGTCGGTTCCGGTGGTCAACGCCGCCGCGGGCTGGAGGGACGTGGGCCCACTCCGCCGGCGCACCTGCGTCCCAACCATCCCGCCGCAAAACGTGCCAACGCCCAACCGCGCCGGCCCGCCAAGCGCACCGACGAAACCGAGACCGTACTGGGCCGCAACCCGGTGCTGGAGTGCCTGCGTGCCGGCGTGCCAGCCACTGCCCTTTACGTCGCGCTGGGCACCGAAGCTGACGAACGGGTGACCGAATCAGTTGCGCGCGCCGGGGATTTCGGAATCGCCATCTTGGAGGTACCCCGCACCGACCTGGACCGCATGACGGCCAATCACCTCCATCAGGGCATCGCGTTGCAGGTGCCCCCGTATCAGTACGCCCATCCGGACGACATGCTGGCAACCGCGCTCGCCGCGCCGCCGGCATTGCTGGTGGCACTGGACAACATCTCCGATCCGCGCAACCTCGGCGCCATCGTACGATCGGTCGCCGCCTTCGGGGGACACGGTGTCCTGATCCCGCAGCGGCGATCGGCATCGGTGACCGCGGTCGCGTGGCGCACCAGCGCGGGCGCCGCCGCTCGGATACCGGTGGCGCGGGCCACCAATCTCACCCGGACGCTGAAGGATTGGGCCGGTCGGGGACTGCGGGTGGTCGGCTTGGACGCCGGCGGCCAAACCACACTCGATGAGTTGGATGGGGCCGACCCGCTGGTGCTCGTTGTCGGTTCGGAAGGCAAGGGATTGTCGCGCCTGGTGCGGGAGAATTGTGACGAGGTGGTGTCCATCCCGATGGCCGGCAAGACCGAATCGCTCAACGCATCGGTGGCCGCCGGGGTGGTGCTGGCCGAAATCGCCCGTCAGCGCCGAAGCTAAGTGACCACCCGACCGCTTGCGGTTGTGCTCGCGCTGGCGTTGACGCTCATCGCGCCGGCGCGCGTGTCCGGTCAACCAGCCGGCTTCGACCTGCAGTCGCACGCTGGGGGTCGCGGCCTGACAACCGGCGAGTCGTTGCGCGCGTTCGCCAAATCGCTCGAAATCGGCGTCGACACACTCGAACTCGATATCGTCATCACCAAAGACGACCAGCCGCTGGTTTGGCACGACTTGAGCATCGCGGGCACCGCCTGCAGCGACACGGGTCCGGTCTTCGCCGACGACCCGGCCTATCCCTACGTCGGCAAGTTGGTGCGAGACCTCACCCTCGCACAGATCCACACGCTGGACTGTGGCCGGCCGAGTGCTGAATTTCCGCGGGCAGAAGTGGTGCGCGGCAACAAGATCGCGATCCTGCCCGAGGTCTTCGCGCTCACCGACTCCTATCGAGCGGACGTGCGCTACAACATCGAAACGAAAGTTCCCGCGGACCATCCGGAAACCTCGGCTACGGCTGAGGAATTCGTCGACGCCATCGTGGGGGCGGTCCGTGCCGCCGGCAAAGTCGACCGGGTCGAGATCCAAAGCTTCGACTGGCGCACCCTACCGATGGTGCACCGAGCCGAGCCGTCGATTCCTCTGGTGGCGCTGTGGAATGAGCAGACATGGGTACCTGGCTCGCCGTGGCTGGCGGGCGTCGATCCCGCGGTTGTCGACGACCCGATCGTCGGTGCGACCATGGTTGAGGCGAGCGTGTTATCGCCCAACTACCAATTGGTAACCGGTAAGTCGTTTACCGCCCGCGCACACGGCCTGGGTCTCCGGGTGACTCCCTGGACGATCAACGACGCCCAGACGATGCGAACGCAGATCGGCTATGACGTCGACGGGATCATCACCGACTATCCGACAACGCTGCGTGGGGTGCTGGCCGCACTGGGCATGTCTCTGCCGCGGGCGTATCCGCGTCCGTGATCGGTGCCCCCACCGGGGCGCCGTTTCTCGGCCGACGGCCGCGGGCGCGAACAGCTCGCCACATGATGGCGGGGCGCAGCAGTCGGGTGGCCGGGTCGAGCAATGAGGTCACCCTGGCGAACTGGTGTAGGGCGACGGTGTCGTATTCCGCCGCGGCGAGTACCCGGTCGACGTATGCGTTGAGCAGTCGGGTGGAAACCCCAGGGCTGCCGTCGATTTCGGGTAGGGAGAGGTCGGGACTGGCTGACAGCGCCCAGGCTTGGCGGATCGGCTCCGCCGCGGCCCGGAAGAATCGCTGCGCCAGATCCTGGGTGCCGCTAGCCAAGCAGTCCCGCAATGCCAACATCTGCAGCGCCGCCACCGTCATGCCCTGGCCGTACACCGGGTTGAAGCTGCAGATCGCGTCGCCGGCGACCAGCAGGCCGGGTGGGAATCGCCGCATCTTGTCGTAGCGCCGCCACTGACTGGACGGCTGACGGTGGCGGGCGGGCTTCCCGATCGGTTCGGCGGCGCGCACCGCGGCCAGCAGGTGGGCAGGCGCGTAACCCGCGACGAAATCGCACATCGCCTCCAGACCGGCGGGGGGCTCGTGGCCCGCTATGCCCATCACCGTGAACACCCACAGGTCGTTCTCGCAGTGCAGCAGTCCCATCCCGTGCGGTCGACCCGGCACGATGCCCACCAGAAATCCGAGCTCATGCAACGCGTCCGGCGCCATCCGCAGCATCTGCGTTGCGTAGGTCAGGTGCACCACCACATGGTCTTCGGCCGGGCGGCCGTAACCCAGGTCGTCGAGCCAGCAGGGGGTGCGGGCGGCGCGCCCGGTGGCATCGACCACCAAGTCGGCAACTAGCGCGGCGTTTTCCCCGGTGCGGCGGTTGACGTTTCGCGCGCCGGTGATGCGGTCACAACCGCGCGTCGTGGTCAGCCCCACGACGTCATGCTGGTCGAGCAGCGTGACGCTGGAAATGCCACGCACGCGTTCGAGGACATGGGCCTCGAGGAACGGACGGGTCGCCAAATATGCGTTGAACGACGGGGCAGCACCGGTGCGGACCATCAGATGGCCCCCGATGTTGTAGTGCAGTCGCGACAGATCGCGGCCGTCGAAATAGTGCGCGCCGTCTTGAACCAATTCATCGAGGATGCCGGGGAACAACTCCTCGAGGGCCTGGGCGCCGCGGGCGAGTAGCCCGTGCAGATGGCGGCCCTGCGGCACACCGCGGCGGGCAGTGCCTCCATCCAACAGCCCGGGCAATGGATCCCGTTCTACCACCGTCACGGTGTCGAAGAAGTCGGCCAGCGTCCGCGCCGCCAGCAGACCGGCCATACTCGCTCCCAACACCACCGCGTGACCGCCGACCTTGTGCATAACGCACCACCTTCGCCCGTCGTTCGTTGACGAATGCCATGGTCGTGGGCCGCCGTGGGCGGCCATAGCGTAGTCGAGTACTCGACTTCTGCTCGGCGGCTGACATAAGCGGACGAAACGCTCACTAAAAAGGCGCTGGTTCGGGCCGCAGCAGGCCTGCGCACCGTTATAGTCGCCGAGTGATCGGCGCCGAGCCGCTGACCGGGCGCGACAATGAATTAGCGGTCATCCGCCGTGCTTTGAGTGGCGGCGGTGCTTCCGGTGTGGTGATTGCCGGAGCGCCCGGGGTCGGCAAGACTTGGCTGGCTCGTGAGGCGCTGCGACGCGCCGGGTCATCGGGCGAGCGCACACAATGGGTGGTTGGCACCGAGTCAGCCCGGGCGCTGCCGCTCGGAGCGTTCATCGGCCTGCTCGGCGATGCCATGTCGGATCCGCTGACCAGCGTCCGGCAGGTCATCAAATCTTTTGTCGCCCAACAGCGTCAGGGCCGTGTGGTGGTGGGGGTGGACGACGCGCACCAGCTGGACGGCCTGTCGGCGTTCGTCATCCATCAGCTGGCGCAGTCCGGTGGGGTCAGGCTCGTTGTCACCACGCGCACCGGTTCGGAGCAACCCGACGCGGTGACGGCTTTGTGGAAGGACGGGCTGCTGACCCGGCTTGACCTCGAACCGCTTTCCCCGGCCGCGACGCGCGAGGTGATCGAGGGCCGGCTGGGTGGTCCGGTGGATGCGCGCAGCGCGGCCCGATTCCGGAAGCTGACCAACGGGAACACGCTGTTTCTACGTCAGCTGTTGACCGATCAGCTTGCGGCCGGGCAGATGCGCAAGGTGGCCGGCGTGTGGATGTGGGACGGCGATGTCGCGGTATCGGCGACCCTGTCCGA
>NZ_LZLE01000367.1 GCF_001673155.1 Mycobacterium sp. 1423905.2
GTACCAGCGCGTGGCCTTCGGCCGTGCGGGCGTACCCGCCGATCAGCGCGGCGCAGCGGGCTTGGTGGGCGCGCAGCATGGCGACCTCCCGGGCATGGGGATACGGCGCTCGCGGTTCGGCGAGGCTGTCGTCGGCGTCGGCCCACACCATGACCAGGCCCAATTCGCCCAGTGGGGCGAACACCGCGCTGCGCGTCCCGATCACCATCCGCGCGCTGCCCCGCAGCACCGCCAGCCAACGCCGGTACCGGGCGGCCGGCCCGAGTCCGGCAGACAGCGCGACCACGGCCGCCTCGTCGATACGGCTGGTCGCCGCCTGCCACAACAGGTCCAGGTCACGCTGATCGGGGACGATGGCCAACACTGAGCGCCCGGTAGCCAGTGTCTGCGCGGCCGCCTCGGCGAACCGGTCTGCCCACCGCTCCCCCGGCAGTACCTGCCACACCGCGCGGGCCGCCCGGGTCTCGGCCAAGGCGGACAGGAACTGTCCACCACGGACGTATGCCTGCCAACCGGCCGGGTCAACCGGCGCGACGACCGGTCGCGGCACCACCGCGGTGAGTTCCTTCTCCACCCGGGCATGGCGGGCCGGTATGGCCAGCCGCAAGACGTCGGGTCGGGTGCCGGCATACCGCGCCGCCACCGCCTCGACCAACCGCCGGATCTCCGCGGTGAGCACCGGTTCGGCGGAGACCACCTTGTCCAGGAAGCCCAGCTTCCCCTGATGATCGGTGTCGTTGCGCCGTTCCAGCACGAAACCGTCGACCAGCCGCCCGTGGAACCGGACACGAACCCGCACTCCCGGCTGGGCGTCGTCGGACTGGTCGGCCGACACCAGGTAGTCGAACTCCCGATCCAAGTGCGGCACCGACAGCATGGGCAGCACTCGCGCGATCGGCTCGACCTCGACGGGTGTGCGAGAGCTGCTGCTAGACAACAGGTTCCGGGGCGGATATCTCGCGGCCGAAGAAGAAGCCGGCGGTGATCAGGATTTCTGCCGCGGCGTAGGACCACCAGATGGGTACCGCCAGCGCCTCATTGCCGAGAATGAACCGGCCGATCGCGATCATCGAGTCCGACGCGGCGAAACACACCGCGCCCACCGCGGTCCAGATGGTCGGCAACCCGGCCAGCAGCGCCGCGCACACCATGGCGCACAACACGGCGATGTAGACCGTCACCGGAAGGGTCAGCTTCTGCTCGCCGAGGTGCGGCCAGAACCAGATCAATAGCGCCGCCGAAGCCACGCACATCAGCACCGCCGCCGCGATCCGCGGCCGCGACGGGGCGGCCAGAGGTACCAGCGCCCCCAGGAAACACAAGTGCGCCAACAGGAATGAACCCAACCCGAACACGAAAGACGGTGTCCACCACGGAATCGCCAAGAACCAGTCCCCGCAGGCCGAGAACACCAGCGCCGCAACCAGCCAGCGCCGCTCCCGGACGATGGGATGGCCAAGCGCGGCGATGGCCAGCAACACCGCCATCGACGCTTTGAACGCCGGCTGGGCGACCCAGTGCCCGGTCAGCTCGGTTCCCGGCGGCAACCGCAGCGCCATGACCGTCAGGTAGACCCCGTAGGCCAGGGCCGCCCAGCCGGCCACCACCCAGGCGCCGGTGACCAAGCGGGATGCGTACGGTACCTCCATGCCCAACTTGGACAGCACCGCTGAGGAAAGACCCGCTATCGACCCCATCCTGCAGAAGGTACTGGATGCGGTTCCGTTTCAGCTATCCACTGACGACGGGATTGACGCGGCGCGCCAGCGGTTGCGTGACCTGCCCCGCCGACCGGTGCACCCGGAGCTGCGGGTGCAAGACCGGACCATCGACGGGCCCGCGGGCGACATTGCAATTCGGATCTACTGGCCGCCAACCGAAACCGACGCCCCGGTGGTGGTGTTCTTCCACGGCGGCGGCTTCGTCATGGGTGATCTGGACACCCACGACGGCACCTGCCGCCAGCATGCCGTGGGCGCCGATGCCATCGTGGTGTCCGTCGACTACCGGTTGGCACCCGAACACCCTTACCCGGCCGCGGTCGAAGACGCCTGGGCGGCAACGGTATGGGTGGCCGAGCACAGCGGTGAATTGGGCGCCGACACCGCACGTCTGGCCGTCGCCGGCGACTCGGCGGGCGGCACCATCGCCGCGGTGATCGCCCAGCGGGTCCGGGACAACGGCGGACCGGCGTTGGCTTTTCAGCTGCTGTGGTACCCCTCGACGCTGTGGGATCCGTCGCTGCCGTCGTTCACCGAAAATGCCGGGGCCCTGATCCTGGATGCGAAAGCCATTGCCGCGTTTTCCCGTTGGTATGCCGGGGACGTCGACATGACCAACCCGCCCCCAGGCATGGCGCCGGGCCGGGCGGAGAACCTCGCCGACCTGCCACCGGCGTACATCGCCGTGGCCGGTTACGACCCGCTGCGCGACGACGGGATTCGGTACGGCGAATTGCTGGCCGCCGCCGGCGTTCCGGTGCAGGTCCACAACGCCGAGACGATGGTACACGGCTACATCGGTTACGCCGGTGTGGTCCCCGCCGCCACCGCGGGACTGGACCGGGGACTGGCCGCGTTGCGCGCCGCCTTGCACCCGAACACGGTGCGTACGGTAGGGCTATGACGGAGCCGACCACCTCGCGAGCCGAGATCGACCCCTTCCTGAAGATGTTGTTGGACACCATCCCGATGACCTTCAGCGCGGAAGAAGGCGTGCAAGTCGCTCGGGCGCGCATGGCGCAATTGAAGGCACCAGCGGAGATGTTGCCCAATCTGCGCATCGAGGACCGGACCGTCGGCTATGGCGATTTGACCGACATACCAGTGCGGATCTACTGGCCGTTCTCCCCGGACGAGCCCGCCGCGCAGCAAAGCCTGCCGGTCGTCGTCTTCTACCATGGCGGTGGCTGGTGCCTGGGCAGCTTGGACACCCACGACCCCGTCGCGCGCGCCCACGCCGTCGGCGCCGAAGCCATCGTGGTGTCCGTCGATTACCGACTGGCGCCCGAACACCCGTACCCGGCCGGCGTCGAGGACAGCTGGGCGGCGTTGCGCTGGGTCGGCGAACACGCCGCCGAGCTCGGTGGCGACCCGAACCGCATTGCCGTAGCGGGAGATTCGGCGGGCGGCAACATCGCGGCCGTCATGGCGCAGCTGGCGCGGGACAACGGCGGACCGGCGCTGGCCTTCCAGCTGTTGTGGTATCCGACGTGCATCGGTGACATCACGCTGCCGTCGTTCACTGAGAACGCCAACGCCTACGTCCTGGACCTCGAGGTGATCGCGGCTTTCCTGGAGTGGTATGTGCCCGACATCGACATCAACGACTACACCAAGCTGCCGACCACGCTGGCCCCCGGCAACGGTGACCTCACCGGTCTGGCCCCGGCCTATATCGGCACCGCCGAGCATGACCCGCTGCGTGACGACGGCGCCCGCTACGCGGAGTTACTGCAGGCGGCCGGCGTTCCGGTCCAGTGGTGTAACGAGACCGCCATGGTGCACGGGTATGCCAGCTTCGCGTTGGTGGTGCCCGCGGCGGCCGAGGCGACCAATCGCGGACTGGAGGCGTTGAAGAAGGCGCTGCATTCGTAGACTTGCGTGATGAGTGACGCGCCGGACTACCACGTTCTGATCGTCGGCGCCGGGTTCTCCGGCATCGGCGCCGCCATCAAGCTCGAAGAAGCGGGATTCACCGACTACGTGGTGATGGAAGCCGGTGACGGGGTCGGCGGCACCTGGTACTGGAACAACTATCCCGGCATCGCCGTGGACATTCCGTCGTTCTCGTATCAGTTCTCTTTCGAGCAGAGTTCCAACTGGTCGCGCACCTACGCGCCGGGGCGCGAGCTGCGGGCCTACGCCGAACACTGCGTCGACAAGTACGGCATCCGTTCCCGAATCCGCTTCAACACCACGGTGATCGCCGCCGACTACGACGACGACCGCGACTTGTGGCGGATACGAACCGATCCCGGCGGCGAAGTCACCGCACGATTCGTCATCAGCGCCAGCGGTGTCTTGACGGCTCCCAAGCTGCCCGACATCGCCGGAGTGGATTCGTTCGACGGCATCAGCATGCACACCGCGCGCTGGGACCACAGCCAGGACTTGACCGGCAAGCGGGTCGCGATCATCGGCACCGGGGCATCGGCCGTCCAGATCATCCCGGAGATCGCGCCAATCGTGTCCTCTCTCAGTGTGTTTCAGCGCACCCCGATCTGGTGCTTCCCCAAGCTCGACCTGCCGCTGCCGGCCCCGGCGCGGTGGGCCATGCGGGTGCCCGGCGGCAGTGCCATACAACGATGGCTCAGCCAGGCGTTCGTGGAAGCCACCTTCCCGATAGCCGCCCATTACTTCAAGGTGTTCCCACTGGCGCGCTGGATGGCCGCGGCCGGGCGCCGCTACCTACGTCAGCAGGTCAAAGACCCGACAGTGCGCGACCAGCTGACCCCTCGGTACGCCGTCGGATGCAAGCGGCCCGGATTCCACAACACCTACCTCGCGACGTTCAACCGCGACAATGTGCGGCTGGTGACCGACCCGATCGACAAGGTCACCCCCGATGCGGTAGTGACCTGCGACGGCAACCGCCACGAGATCGACGTGTTGATCCTGGCGACCGGGTTCAAGGTGCTCGACACCGAAGAAGTGTTGACCTACGCCGTGGCCGGCAGTGGCGGGCGGTCTCTGAGCCAATTCTGGGACGAACATCGCACGCAGGCCTACGAGGGGGTCAGCGTGCCTGGGTTCCCCAATTTCTTCACCGTGTTCGGACCATACGGTTACGTCGGTTCGTCATACTTCGCGCTGATCGAGACCCAGGTCCACCACATCCTGCGCTGCCTGAAACGGGCCCGCCGCGACGGCGCCACCCGGGTGGAAGTCACCGATGAAGCCAACGCCAGATACTTCGCCGAGGTGATGCGCCGCCGCTACCGGCAAGTGTTCTGGCAAGAGAGCTGCCGGCTGGCCAACAGCTACTACTTCGACAAGAACGGCGACGTCCCGCTGCGCCCCACCACTACCGTCGAAGCCTACTGGCGCAGCAGGCATTTCGACCTCGACGACTACCGATTCACCGCGTAACGACGGGCCTCACCGGCGTCCTTGCAGAATCGCTTCGATGTTGCGCTCGGCCAGCGCGGTGATCGTCATGAACGGGTTGCACCCCAGGTAACCGGGCAGCAGCGAGGCGTCGTTGACGTAGAGCTTGGAATACCCCTTGACCCTGCCGAAGGCGTCGGTGGCCTGCCCCCGCACGACGCCGCCCATCGGATGCACCGTGTTGGGCGCGAACACCTTTCCCTGGAACAGGTCGTCGCGGTAGTCCACCCCGTTGGCGTGTGTGACCTTGTCGAAAACCCGTTGCGCCCTGGCCCGCAGGTGTTCGGTGTAGCCCTCTGGCCAGTTGATGGTTATTGAGTTCGACGCCCGGTTGTAGCTGATGTCCGCGCGGTCGCCCGTTCTGACCATCACGTAATAGCCCAGTGCGAGCGTCTCGACCGGAAGGGGCAGCGAGAACATGCTGGCATAAACCGGATTGTCCGGGTCGTCGCGGCCATCGAGGTTGATCATGCCCATCAAGGATTGTTGGGTACCCGCCGGATCCTTCGGTGCAAGCATGTGGGAAACCATGATGTCGCCGTTGTTGCCGTAGCCGCGGCCGACCGCTTCAGTCAGGTCGGGCAATGTCCCAGTCTCCCGCGCGCGCAGCAGCAGCTCCGTGGTGCCGAGCACACCGGCACTTAGATACAAGGATTCGCAACCGATTTCGTCTCGCCGCAGCTCCTTGCCGAACCGATCGATCTCACGGGTGGACACCACGTATTCGCCGGAGCGCTCCCGGCGGATACCGGTCACCTCGGTGAGCGGCTTGAGGGTGACTTTGCCGGTGGCCAACGCCGCGGCGATGTAGGTCTGGTCGACGCTGCCCAACCGGCCATAGTTGTTGCCGTACTGCTGTTCGAAATCCAGCGCCGAGCGCGGAGCCTGGCCCGCCTCTTCCCGGCGCAGGTAATCGAAGGAGTAAGCGCTGCCGTTGTAGTCCACCCGGTAGCCGGCCGCCGTAGCGTATTGCCTTCCCACCCTGGCGTATTGGAACCACGGTGTCTGCTCGAACCAGTCCATGTCGCGATAGCTGATGCGCAGCATGGATTTGGCGCGCTCGATATAGGTCCGGTGGAAGTCGCCGGGATCGATGTCGGGGAACGCCGCCCGCAACTGGTCGGGGGTCGGGATGGCGGCGATGGCCGCATTGATCATCGATCCGCCGCCGACCCCGATCCCGCGAAAGACCGTGTGCGCGCCGTGCACCGCCTTGTCGCAGATGCCGGCCTGCACGGGTTGCCGCGAGGGGGCATGTCTAGCCACCTGCTCCATCGAGACACCCCGGAAGGACGGCACCAGGCTGGGCGGGACGGAGGTGAACCAGCCGGAGCGGTTGTCGGCCGGCAGCATGCGCGAGAAGCGTTTGCCGTCGGTATCGGCGTTGTCCCAGAGCCGGCCTTTTTCCAGGATCAAAGTCTGGACGCCGGCCTGGCCGAGCCGTAGCGCCGACACTCCGCCGCCGTAGCCGCTGCCGACCACGATGGCGCGGTAATGCTGGCGGGGAGCCGTTCCCGGACTGTGCAAGCCGAGTCCGACTGCCCCCGCGCCGGCGGCGCCGGCGGCGATCCCGGCGGCCACCCCTAGAAAGCGTCTTCTGGACAACCCTTTCGGGCGCGTCTCGTTAGTCATGTCACACTAGCCCCCTCCCGCTAGCCGACCGCAATCCGCTCTTTTATGGTTTATGCATACCATAGGTACGGGTATGGGGGGGATTATGGAGGGGAATATTGTTGAATTGTCTGGGTTACGACCGTGTGAATTGGCTTGCCCAGTGGTCACGCCAGCGCCCCGCCCCGGCCCACAGCCAACAGGCCAGCACCACCGATCCGTACTGATTCGGCAGGTAGAGGTAGGTGGCCCAGCGGTAGAACGGGTCGCTTTCCAGCCGAGCCAGCACGCTGTCGGGCGGATTGTCGGAGTCGCGCCCCACCACGTGATCGAGCACTGGGATCAGTCCGAACGCCAGCACCAACCCTGTCCACCAGAACGCTCGGACTCCGGTGGTCCACACCAGCAGCCAGGACGCGGAGACCAGAACCGGTACCGCCGCGCCGACGCGTAGGCTCAAGCGGTGGCCAAAGAGTTCTCGCGAATCGACGAGTCGCTGCGCGAGTTTATACGTCG
>NZ_LZLE01000368.1 GCF_001673155.1 Mycobacterium sp. 1423905.2
CGGCCAAACTGTGGGTCGACTGCGTCGTCGCAGATGAGAACGACGAGGACGAGGACAACAGCAACGCCATTCGGGTCATCGGTGGCCGCTGGCCCACCGACGGCCATCCGTGGAAGCTGTCCCACGACGATGCGGTGTTGTACGTCGACTCCAACGAGCTAGAGCTTCTGGTGGACCCGAAAAGCGTGTGCGGCAAGGAATTACCGATCACCGTTGCCGAGGAGGAAGGCGGACGACGCTGCCTGCGCGTGGAGGGTGACCCCGACGCACTGCTCCAGCTTCGGCAGCGCTCCGCCACTGATGGCGAAGGGGACTGAGCGAAACCCTGCCGGCTTAGGTGCAGAGGGTAGGGGCGTCGCAGACATTGCCCGGGCAATAGGCCGAGTGGGCGGCGTTGACGAAGGTTCCGTCGTCTAACAACGTGACACCCCGGGCGTTCATGTGGGTGTGCATGTCGTCGGCGATCTGTTGCGGCGTCCATCCCCAGGTGAGGTCGTAGCAGACAAGGTGGCCCTCTCCGATGAGGGCTTCTTCCTTGCCGGGTGGCCAGGTAATCCCTACCGCGCGCAGTTGAGCCAGGAAGGCGTCATCGGCCGGAGTGGCAGCGGCAACGGCGGCGCTCCCGAGTAGGGCGGCGCCCGCGATTGTTGCAATGGAAAGCCTGGTCAGCCAGCGAGGTGAAGGCACGGGGATTCCTTTCTTTGCGCGTAGGTCGGGGCGGTATCACGGGAGTATGCGCAAACCCCACCTGCCGAGCAGTGGCTGCACGGGTATGTAGACCGTGGTGTTCAGATCGTCGCCATACGAACCCGCCAGAATGCCCACGGCGCTCACGCTCCCGTCGGGATTCTTCACATAACCCGCGCTGCCGCTGTCCCCGGACTGGGCGGGCACGCTGGCGATGATGACGTCACCGTCGATGTCCTTGACGGGGCCGCATGTCTCTCCGGTGATCGCGCCGAGCTTGCAGAACGGCGTACCCACTTGAATCTGATTACCGCTCAGGACGTTCCGGACACGCCGACCGCCGACGCCGCCTATCGGCACGCCGACACCAGGATCAAGGCGGATGATGGCCGCGTCCTGACGGTCACTGTCGTGTTCGCTCGCGGTGATTCTGCCGAGCGGAATGTCGTCGTCGTACGTCCACAGCGAGCCTTCGGGATGGTCGCAGTGGCCGCTGGTGAACAGGTAATAGCTACCGTCGCCGCCTTGGGCGGCGAAGCCCGCGGTGCATTTCCAGTCTTGATCCTTCACCTGCACCCCCGGTGCCGGAGGCGACGCCGCCAGCGCCGGGTGCGCAACTCCAGTCGCCGCCACCAGCGCGACGCCGGCCAACACAAGCCCTCGAAACCAACGTGCGATCACATCGCTTCCTTTGCTCGTGTCCGCTTGGCCACGACGCGCAAAGACTACCTGTCAGGCGTTGCTGAGGCGCGGCGTAGATCTGCTTCGGCGACTCGTGCGAGAAGGCCGACCGAATGACCAATTTTCTGGCAATTTTGCTGGCGGATTGCCGCCGCTAGCGATAAATTCCGTTGGGGTCTGACGACTCGAATGGGTTGTTACACGTGGGGGTGAGTGCGAGTCCTTCTCTGCGCGATAGCCGCAAATGCGAAGCGCCATCTGCGGCACATCGGGCGAGACCGAGGATTGGGAGGGTCTTATGTCGTCGGTGGTGGTCGTTCCGGAGTGGCTCACTGCGGCAGCGGCAAATGTGGCTGAAGTCGGGTCCACGATCGAAGAGGCCAACGCTGCGGTGGCGGCGCAGACCACGGGCGTGCTGGCCGCGGCCGAAGATGAGGTGTCGGCGGCCATCGCCGCGCTGTTCTCTGCCCACGGCGAGGGATACCAAGCGTTCAGTGCGCAGGCGGCGCTGTTCCACGACCGGTTCGTGCAGGCCTTGACCAACGCCAGCGGGGCGTATGCCGCCGCCGAAGCGGCCAGTGCCTCGCCATTGGCCGCTTTCGAGCAGGCGGTGCTTGGGGTCGAGCAGGGGATTCAGCAACTTCCCACCACAATCGCCACCGAGTTCTCCGAAATCTCCAACTACTTCCTCACCCAGATCTTCGGAGCGCCGGCCGCGCCGCCCTTCCCGGCCAGTCAGACAGGTGGCTTCTCCGGCGCCCCGTCGCTGATCACCCGGTTCGAAGAAGCATTGCTCTACCCGGTGAAACCCATCCTGGCGTTGTCCGGGATCGAACCGCAATTGTCAGTGCCAGGGTCGCCGATACTGTCGTTCCTAGGCGCCGAGCTACCGCCTCCGCTGTCGTGGTTGATCGGGAATTCCCCGCCGCCGTTCTTGAACATGCTGCTCGGGGAAACGGTGCAGTACACCACATACAACGGGATGAGCGTCGTGCAGATTACGCCGGCTCATCCGACCGGCGACTACGTGGTCGCGATCCATGGTGGCGCATTTATTCTTCCGCCCTCGATATTCCACTGGATCAACTACTCGGTAATGGCTTACCAAACCGGCGCGACGTTTGAAGTGCCGATTTATCCCTTGCTGCAGCAGGGCGGTACCGCTGGCACGGTTGTGCCGCTGATGGCGAACTTCATTTCCTCGCAGATCACTCCGGCGCACCCGCACGTCAGCGTCATCGGTGACTCCGCAGGAGGCAACCTGGCGCTCGCGGCCGTCGAATACATGGCGGCCGATCCGATTACCTACTCAGCTCTGCCGACGTCCATGGTGCTGCTGTCTCCTTGGCTGGACCTGGGCATGACCAATCCGAATATCGGTTTCGTGCAGGACCCGCTACTTCCGGTGGGCCCGGCGCAACAGATCGGTAGAGCGTGGGCGAATGGTCTCGACATCATGAACCCCATGGTGAGTCCGCTCTACGGGTCGCTGGCCGGATTGCCGCCGACGTACGTCTACTCGGGCAATCTCGACATTCTTTCGCCCGACGTGTTGCGACTTCAGGAGTTCGCAAGAGTTGCGGGGGCTCCCTTCTCCTTCGTCCTGGGGAATGGGCAAATTCACGACTGGACCATCCTGACTTTGGACGGTCCTCAATATTGGCAACAGATCGGTCAGGAGCTCATCGCGGCCTGACGTCGCTCACCGGAGTTGTCGCTACGAGGTGGGCAGCTCCGACTATGCCCGGGCAGCGCCTACCGCGAGGCCGGCCAGGTTGCGCAGCGAGTTGTCCAGGTGCTCCCGGCCAAACGGCGGGAATTCGATGTCGCGCTGCGATGGCGGCACCCCCGACCAGTCATAGGTCAAGCGCACCTCAGTCTGCGAAGCCCCGATCGGCGTGAGGTCGTACCGCCAAACCCAGCCGCCGAAAAGGATCTTTTCTCCGTTCTTCACGTCCATCAGGAAGCCCCGCGCGTTGACCTCTTGGCCGGGCGCCCAAGCGATGGCGTTGGGCGGGTCGTACACGACCACTTTGTTGGCCATTTCATAGTCCCCGTTCGGGTGGTTGTCGTGATACATGGCAACCCGGAATATCTGCCCCACCTCGGTCAGGCGTTCCCCGTCGACGGACTCGCGCACCCACCCCGTGCCGTCGATCGCGGCGTGCGTATTCGGATCGGCGAGCACCGCGAAGACCGCTTCGGCGGTCGCGTCGATTGTTGTTGTGGCGATCAGTTGTTTGTCAGTCACACCCTTACCGACTGCCGGCGCGGACCGAACTCATCGCAAGACTACGAATCTTCACCGGTCTCGAGTAGCCGCAGCGGATGCAGTCCGTCGACCGCGCCGACGAACGGTGGGTGGATGCTGTAACCGAGCATGCGGCGAATGTCATCGGACACCGTTCGGGCGATATCGCGCGATATCGACAACGTGAAGGCCTCCATCGGACGAAGCCAGGGTTGGCAGTACTGGGCGGTCACCGCAAGCCGGTCGCCGGTCGAGTTGTTGGCGCCGCCACCATGCCACAGGGTGCCGACAAAGAAGACGCACGAGCCAGCAGGCATGGTCACCGGCATGGCATTGTCGTCTGGGCCGGGTCGACGCTTACCCCAGCGGTGGCTGCCGGGGTAGAGCACCGTGGCGCCATTGTCGGCGGTGAACTCGTCGATGGCCCAGATTGTCGCCGCCGCCAACGGTTCTCGCGGTCGCGGGATGGGGTAGAAGCCGTCGTCATGGTGGGCCAGCTGCGCGGCCTCACCGGGCTGAATGTTGATGGCCTGCAACGCAGAAAGCAGGTAGTTGGGCATCAGCAGCCGGTCGAGCACCGCCAACACCCGTGGATTGTCGACCAGTCGGTCGCACACCCGGGTTCTGCTCAGCACGCTGTAGATGCGTTGGGTGCGTCGGCCTTCGAACGAGTTGCGTCCGGTGTGCCCCAGCCGGGGCAGCACTTCTTCGCGGATGTGCTCACATTCCTCGGCGCTGAGCAAGTTCTCCCAGACGACGTAGCCGTCGCGGTCGAGAGCCGCCATGTCGGCCTCGATCACAGAGCCCTCGACCGAGCTTCCGCCCGTCGGGGTCCACTTGTAGCGCTGCGCCAGATCACCCCGAAGGTCTTCCAGCGTCGTGACGGACTCGTCGTCGATGGTCATCGTGCTCGTCCTTTCTCATGCCCACACTAAGAGAGAAAAGGGCGATACGGGTGCGGCAGCGCATGAAAGCATGGATTCGGTGATCCTCTCCATCGACTTGGGCAAGACGTCGTGTCGGGCGGCCTGCGGCGACCGAAGGGCCGAGGGGCCAGGCGCGCCGGGGTTGGCGTTCGCCGGCGGGGTGCGGGCCGCGGAAGCGGCGATCGTTTCTCTGGCCAAACAATTCGGACCGGTGGATGAGTTGATCGTCGGCGCGGCCGGCGCATTGACGGCACCGGATGCGGCGCGCGCGTTGGGCGAGGCGCTGCTGACCGCACTGTCGGCTAAGCGGGTCGCGGTGACCGGCGACTCAGTGACCGCCCACGCCGGTGCATTGGGCGGAAAGCCCGGCGTCGTGCTGATCGTCGGCACCGGTGTGGTGGCGTTGTCAATCGACGCCGACGGCGTGATGCGTTCCGCCGACGGCTGGGGTCCATGGTTGGGAGACGAGGGCGGCGGCGCGTGGATCGGCGCGGCCGGCCTGCGCGCGGCGCTGCGCGCCTTCGACCGGCGCGGACCGTCCACAGCCTTACTCGATGCCGCCACCGCCCGCTTCGGCTCGCCGGAGACATGGCCAAGCCAGCTCGTGGAGCCGGCCCGGCTCGCGTCGTTTGCGCCGGATGTCCTGGCTGCCGAAGACGACGCCGAGGCATCGGCGATTGTTCAGACGGCCGCGGGGTCGCTGGCCGCGACCGCCCGCGCGGTGGGGAATGGCCCGGTGGCGATGGTGGGCGGCTTAGCGCAGATGACGGCGCTGCGTAAACACATCGAGGTCGTCGCGCCCATCGGGGACGCGCTCGATGGCGCGCTGCGGTTGCAGGCGATCCACGAACCCCAGGTGATCCGCGTGCACGCCACCGGCTCCACCGATCGGCTCGACGCGCTGGCGACCGAGGCCGCACGTTCTGACTTGCACGACCTCGACACACGGCCGATCGCAGAGATCGTTGCGCTGCTCGTCGCCGCCGAGGGCGAGGCGCACGGCGCGGTGGTCGCGGCGCTTCCCCGGATCACGGCCGCGGCCGAGGCCATCGCCGCGCACCTCGAGCGAGGCGGTCGCCTCGTCTACGCCGGCGCCGGGACGCCCGGTCGGCTCGGCGTGCTCGACGCGGCGGAATGCGGACCGACGTTCAACACCGACTTGGTGCGTGGGGTGATCGCCGGCGGACCGGCGGCGCTCACCCAGGCGATCGACGGCGCCGAAGACGCCTTTGACCCGGCAGCGCTCGCCGATCTCACCGCAGCCGACGCGCTCGTCGGCATCACCGCCTCGGGCCGCACACCGTTCGTGCTTGGTGCGCTCGACCATGCCCGCGCGGTGGGCGCGCTGACCGTCGCGATCGTCAACAACTCCGGCAGCGAGGCGACGGCTGATGTCCTGATCGAATTGCTAACCGGACCCGAGGTGCTCGCGGGTTCCACTCGCCTGACCGCGGGGACGGCCCAGAAGGTGGTGCTCAACGCTATTTCGACGAGCGTCATGATCGCCCTGGGCAAGGCCTACGGTCCGCGGATGGTCGACGTGCGCGCCACCAACGCAAAGCTGCGCCGCCGCACGGTCCGGATCGTGCGGGACTCCGCCGGCGTGGACGAGGAGGTTGCGACCGCCGCGCTCGCCGCCGCGGGCGGTCACGCCAAGACCGCGATCGTCGCCCTGCTCGCCGGCGTCGACGCCGCCGAAGCCGTGGCCCGGCTAGAACGAGCGAATGGACATGTCAGAGAAGCGGTCAGCGTGTGGCCGTGATGGTATGCAGTAGATCAATGCGAAAGCTCATTGCCGTCGGAACCGTCGCGCTGGCCTGCACTGCGGCTTGCTCGCGCGGCGACGCCCCGCACGTCGCAGTAAGCGCGACCACGCAGGCGCCCGCGGTGGTCCAAGTACCGACTCCCGCAAAGGTTCCCAAGCTTCCGGAGGTGGCGCCCGCACCTGCGTTCGCCAGCGTCTCGAAGCTGATCGACGATGCAATAGCGGCGAACAAGCTGCCCGGGGCCGTCGTCGTCGTCGGTCATGGTGGTGACATCGTCTTCCACCAGGCCTACGGCTCCCGCAAGCTCGCCAGTGAACCAGGATTGGATGGACAGCCTGCGCCCGCGGCGCCCATGACCGAGGACACCCTCTTCGACCTGGCCTCGTTGACCAAGATCTTGGCCACCGCCACCGCCGTCATGCAGCTCTACGAACACGGTCAGGTGCAGTTCGACGATCCGATCCAGCAGTATCTGCCCGACTTCAACCCCGAGAATGACCCACGACGCGCCAAGGTGACGGTTCGCATGTTGCTCACCCACACCTCAGGGGAGCGCGGGGACGTCGAACTCAAGGATCCGTGGGGACTGGACCGAGCGGATAAAACCGAAGGCATTCACCGTGCGCTCACGACGCCGTTGGAGTCAGGTCCCGGTGACGTTTTCCACTACTCGGATATCAACTTCATTTTGCTCGGTGCGCTCGTCGAACAGATCACGGGCGAGGACGAGGACGTCTACGTGCAGGACCACGTATTCGCCCCGCTCGGTATGACCGAGACCCGCTACCTGCCACCCGCCAAAGCCTGTGGGCCGCACACCATTCGAGGCGCTGCGATTGGGTGGGCGCCCGCGCCGCAAGGGGGGTTGGCGGCTTCTTGCCCCGCAGACGCGTGGAGTACGGAGTTGTTGCCGCGCATCGCTCCGACCGCACGCGACGAAGAAGGACGCGCCGATCCGGGCAAGAATCCCGACCTCGATCACCTGCTGTGGGGCACCGTGCATGACACCACGGCACGACGCATGGGCGGAGTGGCCGGGCATGCCGGCGTGTTCTCCACGGCATACGACGTCAGTACCTTCGCCCAGGCGTTGCTCGACCGGCTCGAGGGCCGCCCGAGCAAATTTCCGCTGACCCAAGCGTCGTGTGAGCTGATGACCTCTCCGCAACAGCCCGGACATACCGCCGGGCAGCTCGAAGCGGCCAACAGGGCCACTCGAAACGACATCGCCAAGGGACTCAACACCTGGGATCCCTTGCTCGCCGCGCGTTATCCGGCGATCCCGGGACAGAATCTCCGTGGTTTCGGCTGGGACATCGATACGCCCTTGTCGGGAACCCGAGGCATGGTCTTCCCCATCGGGAGCTTCGGCCACACCGGTTTCACCGGAACCTCGATCTGGATCGACCCGAACTCGAACACCTACATAGTGCTGCTCGCGAACTCGATCCATACCCGGGGCAGCCCACCGATGTCGGATCTGCGCGGTGAGGTGGCGACGATGACGGCGCGGGCCCTCGGGCTCTAGGGCCGCTCGAAGTGCTGGTAGTCGAGGGGGGCGTTCCACTGGCCACCCCACCTCCAACCACGATCGGTGAACGCGAGCACGGCGGGGTCGCCGATGTGTAAGAGTCCAGGGTCGGTGCGGCTGCGATCAAGGAAAGCCGCGGCATTGTGAGGTTCGAAGAAGCCGCTGGCATACAGGCACGGATTGACCAGGGTATTGATGTCGATGGCGCGGCCGAAGGCATGCGGAGACCAGTCGTTGGAGTCTGGGATGAGTCGGCAATTGAACGCCGAGGTGTTGTTGTCCTCCATCGACAATTCGTCGTCGGCGTCGGAGTAGTGGTCGACCGTCTGGATCTTCTCGACGGGATATTTGATTTGGTAAAGCCGCTCGAAGATGGCGATGACATCCGGCACCAACTGTTCGTGCACGACCAGAGCGCCGCGGTGGGTCTGGCCGTCGAAGCCGAGGTAGTTGACGTCGACCCGGCGTAGCTGCTCCGGCTCGACAGGGCAGCCCGGTCGCCAGGTGGTGCCGAGCTCGGCGGCACTGACCGGCTGGACGGCGGCAGCGGCGGGCGCCGGGCGGGTGGGTGGCGTTGCCGCGGAGGGTGATGCCGCTGTCGTGGACGACGGAGGTTTGGCTGCGGGTGGCGGTGCTGCGTGGCCGCATTGAACCAGCGCCAGAATTGCGGCGAGCGCTTCTGCCAACACGACGCCACGCCGCATCAAGGACCTCACGTAAGCCGAATCCTCACTGCTTGACTGCTGTCCCAACGGTCACCATCAGCGATTCGCAAGACAATCCGCCGCCAACGCTACCGCGACAGCCACACCTCGAGACGCACACCGAACGCGATAGGCCGAGGACCGAGCCCTAGCCTGGGTTCATGGCTGACGAATCGTGGACTGTCCAGACCGGCGAAGTGGACGACCCGAGTAACCCGGGCGTTCCTCCGGTACCGACCACTGTCTACGACGGTGACGAGGCTGGCGCCAGGTCCGCATATGACGAACACACAGCGAAAGCCACCGAGAAGAATTACCGCTACGTGCTCTTGCGTCGGGTCGCGGAAATCATCGAGTGCTGGGGGACGCCGCCCGCCGTCGGTTAGCCGGCCCCTTGCTTTTCGCTGCGAGTCCTCATCGGGTGAAGTCGGTAAGTGAACTGTATGAGGCGATTGCGAGTTAGCCATGGACAGCATTTGCCGCGCCGAGTGAAATGAGAGCGAATCTGCTCAACCCCGCACGGCGGGCCGTCCGAGGAGTCAATCCATGCATGCAGTGTCGCGCCGCAAGATCCGCCAGGTTGTGCAAGTGGTCGCCGTCGCGTCGGCCGCGACCGGAGTCATCGCGCTCGCGGGTACTACCGCTCGACCGGCGGTGACGCTGACCGCCATTGAACTAGGCCAGGGTATTTCGGTCACCCCCGCACCGGGCTGGGTGATCGGAGATCAGGGCCCTGGCTGGGTGACCCTGCACAACGACTCCTCCACCGCGGAGATGGAGATCAAGGTCAAGCCGGCCAACGGGAACGACGCCATTGCGGTGCTGCAGGGCGACATCAGCCGGCTGAGTAGCCTGTCGACGACGGGTTTGACCAATGTTCGCGACCTGGGGGCGCCCAGCGGAAACCCGTTGCAAAGCCCTAACTTTCAACAACAGGCGTCCGTGACGTTCAACGCCGACGGCACCTCGCGCATGGGACTGATTCCCGTGGTCGGCTCATTCAGCGAACTACTGAACACCTCGACCCATCAATCGGCCTTCATTGTGTTCGCCCAGAACAGCGACGCCTCCGCCGCCGCAGACAGTGACGGTCAAGCGATGATCGACTCGTTGCTGTAAACGGGCGCTCACTCGTCTTAGTGGCCGAAGCCGGACTGGAAGTTCCCTTGGTTGAAGGCGCCCGAATTTTCGGTGCCGGCGTTCGCTACGCCGCTGACAGTGTTGCCGGGATTATTCAAGCCCGAGACTTGAGAACCGGAATTGCCGATGCCGGTAGAGGAAATCGAACCCAGGGCGTTCAGCAGTCCGGAGTCTCCGGTGCCGGCATTCCAGAATCCGGAATCAGCGGTTGAATTGAAGAAACCGGAGCTACCCACGCCGGTGTTTCCGAAGCCGGAGCTGGACACTATTCCGACCAGGTCGGCGTCGTTGCCGATCCCGGTGTTCAAGATGCCAGAATCGAATAACCCAGTGTTGGCGGTCCCTGCATTCGCCCAACCTGTGTTCAATTCGCCGGCGTTGAAGTCGCCCGTATTGAGCAATCCGGAGTTGCCGCTACCGGTGTTGAAACTGCCCGCATTGAAGTTGCCCGCATTCAAGGTTCCGGAATTACCAAACCCCGTGTCGACTTCACCGCCGTTTCCGAGACCCGTATTGAGCAGTCCGGCGTTGCCCAGGCCGGTATTCAACGAGCCCGAGTTGCCGAAGCCGGTGTTGTGTCCCGCAAATCCGGTCCCTTCGTAGATTCCAGAGTTGCCTACGCCCACGTTAAAGTCGCTGGAGTTGAACAAGCCGACGTTATGGCTACCGGAATTGAAGAACCCGATGTTGTCGGTGCCCGAGTTGAACAGTCCGATGTTGCCGCTGCCCGAGTTGAGTAATCCGGCCAGATTTATGCCGACTTGATTGTTCCCGGTGAGGCCGATGCCGATGTCGTTGGTGCCGGTGTTGCCCAAGCCGATATTGTTTGAGCCGCTGTTGCCGAAACCCCAGTTGCCGCTGCCGGTGTTGCCGCCGCCGACGTTGTTGTTGCCGCCACCATTTCCGATACCTACGTTCGAGGTACCGGTATTGCCGAAGCCGAGGTTGGAGTTACCGAAGTTTCCACTGCCGATGTTGTTGTTTCCGATGTTGCCATTGCCGATATTGCCGTTGCTAGTAGGAAAGCCGAGGTTAGCGTTACCGTTACCGTTACCGCTGCCGAAGTTGTTGCTGCCGAGGTTGCCGCTGCCGAGGTTGAAGTTCCCGATGTTCCCGCTACCGAGATTTGTGTCTCCTTGGTTGCCGCTTCCCCAGTTGGAGTTGCCGAGGTTGCCGCTGCCGAGGTTGCTGCTGCCGATGTTTCCGCCGCCCAGGTTGTAGTTGCCGATATTGCCCAAGCCCAGGTTGGTCGTCGCGAGTGCCGGCAGGGCTTGCGCCGACTGCTGCCAGGACACCAACTGCGCGGCGGCGGCCGACGCCCCACCGTGATATCCGACCAATGCCTCCACATCGGCAGCCCACATCGCCTCATACTGCGACTCGGCCGCCGCGATGGCAGGCGCGTTCTGGCCGAACAGATTCGACATCACCAGCGACATGAATTCGTCTCGATTGGCGGCAACAAAAAGCGGGTGCACCGTTGCCGCCTGTGCCGCCTCGAACGCAGCGGCGACCGCCCTGGCCTGCGCTGCGGCGGCTGATGCCTGTGATGCCACCACGTTCAGCCAGTTCGTATACGGCCCCGCCGCGGCCGCCATCGCCTGCGCCGCCGCTCCTTGCCACCCTTGACCGACCAGCGTCCCCGTCACCGAGGCGAACGATTCGGCTGCCGCCCCGATGTCGGCGGCCAATCCGTCCCACGCCGCAGCGGCGGAGAGCGTCGGTACCGACCCGGCGCCGGAGAACATCAGCAGCGAGTTGATCTCGGGGGGCAACGTCACGAAACTCATAGCGGTCGTCCTTCCTGGACCGAGCGCTACCCGGCGCGTCCTTCTGCGCGCGGCTCGTCGGTCATCGCCGTCGTAGTGTGAGTCGTCGAGAAGGCTTGTGAGATCGGGAAAACTCCCTATTTTTGCCGTCGGTTCGCCCCGCCGCGGGAGCGTCACCGGCACGTATCACTCGTTGGGTCAGCCGAACGTAGATCGAACGAATCGTTTCGAATCAGCCCCGGACCGGCAATGATTGCCTTGGTACGAGATGTGTCGGTTAGCTAGCTTTCGGTATCGGGAGGAATGATGGGCAACTACAAAGTCGTGGTGGTCGGTACTGACGGCTCTGACACGTCGTTTCGCGCGGTCGACCGCGCCGCGGCCATCGCAGCCGAGTCCGGAGCGAAACTCTTCATCGCAACGGCGTTCCTGGACTCCGACCACAGCGGTGGAACCGACCCCGATCAACTCAAGAACGAGGAATACCGAACCCAGGGCAACGCGCCGGTCTACGACATGCTGCACCAAGCCTCCGCGCGGGCGCGCGATGCCGGAGCCAACGACATCGAGGAACGGGCCATTGCTGGTGGCCCGGTGGACGCGCTGGTAGAACTCGCCGAGGAGGTCAATGCCGACCTGCTCGTGGTAGGCGACGTCGGTAACAATTCGTTGGTCGGGCGGGTCGTCGGTTCCGTCCCTCGCGCCGTTAAACGGCGCGCGAAGACTGAAGTGCTCGTGGTCGAAACGCAGGACTGATTCGTCGCCCTCCCGCTCCAGCGAACCCGTTACCGCGCCGCCGCGCGAAAGCCCGGACCGGCTTCCGGGGTCACATTGCGCGCAGTAATTTCCTCCCCACACCGGGCGCACGTCACCCGCGCATCCGCGACTTCCCCACAAAGGTTGTGGCGCAAGACAATCGGAGGCCCGGATGGGTGGGGCAGGTGCTCGTCGCCCCAGCGCATGAGAACGACGATGGCTCCGAAGAGGGCGCGCCCCGCGTCGGTCAACCGGTACTCGTGGCGCTGCGGGTCCGACGAATAGGGCACCCGCTCGAGCAACCCCCGCTCGACGAGCATCCGCAGCCGCGACGACAACGTGGGCCGGGGAATGCTGAGGGTTCGGGCCAACTGGCCGAAGCGCTGCACCCCGAAGAAGGCCTCACGCAAGATGAGCAGTGTCCACCGCTCACCGACCAGTTCAAGGGCTCGCCCGACAGACTCGGCTTCGAACCGGTGCGACAGATCGGGTTCACTCATAGTTCAGAAATTGTACCGGTTCACTCTCTGAACCAGGCGTGGTAAATTTTTTGAACCGCCACGATGGACCCAGGAGTGCCGATGAGTAACCCACCGCTCACCGCCGATCACGTGGAAAAGCTCGCTGAACAAATCGGCGTTGCGGCGCAAACCTTCTCGGCCCAAATTGACCACGATCGTCGGCTTCCGGATGAGCTGTTGGCTCAACTCAACGAGGCAGGCCTGCTGCGGGCCACCATGCCTCGAGAGGTCGACGCGCTGGAGCTGGCGCCCGGGCCGGCGCTGCGCTGCGCCGAAGCGGTCGCGCGTGGCGACACCTCAGCCGGATGGTGTGTGTCCATCGCGATCACTAGCGCCCTGCTGGTCGCTTACCTGCCGCCCGCCGCGCGCGACGAAATGTTCGGCGGCGGACAAGGCGTCGCCGCGGGGGTGTGGGCGCCCCGCGGCAGGGCGAAATCGGTTGGCGGCGGTGTTGTGGTGTCGGGCCGGTGGCCCTTCTGCAGCGGCATCACGCACGCCGACATGCTGTTCGCGGGCTGCTTCGTCGACGAGGGACGCGTGCCGTCCGTCGTCGCGCTGCCGAAGACAGATCTCCAGGTTCTGGACACCTGGCACACGTTGGGCCTACGGGGCACCGGCAGCCACGACACGGTTGCCGACGAGGTATTCGTTCCGGCCGACCGCGTGTTCTCCGTCTTCACCGGGCCGATCGTGGACCGCCCGTTGTATCGGTTCCCCGTGTTCGGATTCTTCGCGTTGTGCATCGGCGCGGCCGCGCTGGGCAACGCCCGCGCGGCGATCGACGATCTAGTCGAATTAGCCAGCGGAAAGAGGGGTTTGGGATCAACCCGCAGTTTGGCCGAACGCCCGGCGACCCAAGCGGCAGTAGCGAGGGCGGAGGCCGCGCTGGGTGGTGCTCGTGCGTTGTACTACGAAGCGATCGACGAGGCGTGGCAAGCCAGCCAGCGCCAGGACCCCGTTACTTTGGCCTTGCGCAATCGGCTGCGCTTGGCCGCCACCCACGCGGTGCGTACCTCGGCCGATGTGGTGCGTGACATGTACGACTTGGCCGGCGGCAGCGCCATTTACGACGGCGCACCGTTGCAGCGCCGGTTCCGCGATGCGTTCACGGCCACCGCGCACTTCCAGGTCAACGAAGCATCGCGCGAGCTACCCGGCCGCATCCTGCTCGACCAGCCCGCCGACGCCTCGATGCTGTGACCGGATACGAAGTCGCGCTGCCGTTTTGGCTGGATCGGCCGAACCGCGAGGCCATGGAGGTGGCCGTGGCGGCTGCCGAATCGGGTTTCGGTGCAATCTGGGTCGGTGAAATGGCGACCTACGACGCGTTTGCGCTCGCCACTGCGATCGGGATGCGCGCGCCCGGCGTCGATTTGAAGATCGGCCCGATGGCCGTCGGCGTCCGCACCCCGGTCGGGTTGGCGTTGGGCGTGAATTCGGTGGCTTCACTCACGAGCAGTCGAGTGGACATCGCGTTAGGAGCGTCGAGTCCGGTGATGGTGACGGGCTGGCACGACCGCAGGTGGGCCAACCATGTGCCGGTGATGCGGGAAACCATCGAGTGCCTCCGATCGATCTTGACCGGCGCACGAGTCGACTACGTCGGCCGCCACGTCAGCAGCCACGGCTTCCGGCTACGCGAAGCCCGCCCAGATACGCGAATTGCGTTGGGCGCATTTGGTCCTCGAATGATTCGCTTGGCCGCCCGGTGCGCCGACGAGCTGGTGCTGAACTTGGCCACGCCCGACCGTGTCGCTGACATCCGTTCGGTCGTCGATGCCGCGGCAGCAGAAGCCGGCCGCGCTGCGCCGCGCCTGACGGTTTGGGTTCCGGCCGCAATCGATCCGGGGGCTGCCGCGCACGCTCAACTGTCCGCACAGCTCGCGGTCTATCTCGGTCCACCCGGATACGGCGAAATGTTCAGTGCCCTGGGATTCGGCGACCTGGTGCACAAAGCCCGAACCGGCGCCACCCGACGCGAGCTGGCGGCGGCCGTGCCCGTCGAACTGCTCGACCAAGTTTGCGCGTTCGGCAGTGCTGACCGATTGGCGGCGCGGTTGTGGGCCTACCGGGAGGCCGGCGCCGACTGCGTCGCGGTGGTGCCCGCCACGGCCGAAGATCCCGCCGGACGGAAGGTCTTGCACGCGTCGATCACAGGAAGGAAGTCATGACCGCAACGAACACGGTGTGCCGACTAGCCGCTCGCCCCACCGGACTGCCGAAGCCGACGGATTTCGAGATCGTCGAGGAACCCGCCGGAAGTCCGGCCGATGGTGAGGTGCTGGTGGAGGTCGGCTATCTCTCGGTCGATCCGGCGATGCGAACGTGGATGAACGCGGGTCGCTCGTATGTGCCGCCGGTGGAACTGGGCGAGGTCATGCGCGCCGGCGGCATCGGTCGGGTCGTGGAGTCGCGGCACCCGAATATCTCGGTCGGCGAGGAGTTGTACGGCACTTTCGGGGTGCAGCGTTACGCAATCTCCGACGGCAACGACGTGACGCGCGTCGACACCACCCTGGCGCCCGCTCCGGTACATCTTGGGGCGCTGGGCATCAGCGGGCTCACCGCGTACTTCGGGCTGCTTGACGTCGGCCGCCCCCAGCCGGGTCAGACCGTCGTCGTCTCAGGCGCTGCCGGTTCGGTCGGCAGTATCGCCGGACAGATCGCGCGCATCGAGGGATGTCGGTCGATCGGCATCGCCGGTGGCCAGGACAAGTGCCGATGGCTCACCGAAGACCTCGGATTCGACGCGGCGATCGACTACAAAGCCGGTGACCTGCGCGGGCAACTGAAAACCCACGCGCCCAACGGTGTTGACGTCTTCTTCGACAACGTCGGGGGAGCGACGCTGGAAGCGGTGCTGGCACGGCTAGCGCGTGGCGCTCGCATCGTGATCTGCGGCGCCATCTCGCAGTACAACGCCGACAGTGAGCTGCGCGGTCCGGCCAACTACATGCAACTGCTGGTCGCCCGGGCATCGATGACCGGATTCGTGATATTCGACTACACCGACCGTTACGGGGAAGGCGTTGCCCAGCTGGCGGATTGGTTGCGCCGCGGTGAGCTGCGGTCGCGCGAGCAGGTCATCCACGGCAGCGTCGGTGACTTTCCCGAGGTGCTGTTGGCGCTTTTCCGTGGCGAGAACACCGGCAAGCTCATCCTGGCGCTGGACAGGGCTCGATGAGCCTCTTCACCACTTGGGTGGCGAATATTCCTGGTCAGCAACCTTCTTTTCTTTGAACAGTGGTTTCGTGCACTCCGGCCAGTCAGTTCCACCGTCGGTCGGTAAGCCCTGGGCTGCGTACCCGGAAATCAAGGCGCGCGAGGCAACGCCAACATTCATGCGATAGCGATTTTCGTACAAGATGCGCGTTAGATCAGCGGTCGCGTCGTAGTAATTGACCTGCTTCAATTGCGCCATGACCAGGGCGTTGTAGACCCTGGTATCGACGAAGCTGCAGACGGTCCCGGTCAAGGACGGGTTTGGGAACACGTAGCCGGTTCCGTCCCAGTCGCTTGTGTCGACCCGGATGTCGTAGTTGGGGCCGTCGACGCCGACATAGAGGCCGCCGTAATTTGTAATCGGTGCGGGCATGTCCGGGCTCTGCATATTCGGATTTGTGCCTCGTAGCTCGATTCTGTTCGCCGACTTGACCAAGGAATAGATCAAGTTACGAGATTCGGTGAACAGCGGTTGGTTGTTGAGGTTCGACGACGCATAGACAGCGCGCAGATACTCTGAGCCGTCTAACCTTTCGTGTTCCCAGTCGAGGTTGGGATCGCAGTTCACGGCGCTCTTAACGACCGCTATCAGCAGATCCTGTTCGGCTTGGGAGACATTGAACAGAGCATCAGTGAAGATGTAGAGGGACATGGGCTGCTATCTCCTACTGCGCTCGGTCGTATTGCGAGTCGGCCACCGCCGGATATCCGACGTGGACCTCGGCAAGGCGGCCCTGCCCGTCCAGGGTGTAGATGGACGGGGTGATGTGGGCGCCCGCGCGGCTTGAGATGTGCCCCATTGGGTCGGGCACCACGGGAACGTCATCGAAGAGAGGCGAATCGGCGAATTTACGGGCGTGCTGCGCTGTGGCGCCGCATATGACGATCGCCGTCAAAGGTTCTTGCGCTGAGTGCTCGATTAGACCGCGAAGGACTTCTTCGCTGGCGTGCTCGGTGGTGAGAAACGCCACCCGAGAACCGGTTCCTTTGCGCTGCAACGGGATGGGAGGGCAGTTGCGGGCGGGAAGGCTGACGTTCACGTAGCCACCGGTGCGCACCGGCTTATCGATCCGCGGAAACGACGGACGCCCTGACTGAACGAGACGGTCGTCGAGTTCTCGCGAGAAGTGAGTCACATCGATATGGCCGGTGTGGGCCCAGGTGAGCTCTCCGCTTGGATTGAGCAGCCGCCACTGAGGTTCCGCCACACCGCTGGCCAGCCCCAAACACCGCGACCAGCTGCCCAGCGCGTCGTCAATGACGAAGGTGAGCGCTGACAAGTCCGCGATCGGCTCCTGCAAATGAGAAGGTCGTGCGTTGTCGGTCACGATCAGCAGTACGACCAACCCGGCGTCGGTGCGCTCACTGCGGGTCAAGCCTTCCTTGACAACGGCTAACACGTCCTCATCGGACCCGCGGGCACCTGGCGCGATTGCCAATGTGTTGTGTGTAGCAGACATCCGTCGTTCGGGTATTTGTCGGATGAGCGCCTCGGTGGTTGGTCGGCGCTTCTCGGCGTCGAGCCCCCACTTGACTCGGAGATAGGGTCCGCTACCTGAGCCGAACGGCGATATGCCGCCGAAGCCGAACGCGTCGCAATACATGAGACTAGAAACTGGAGTCAGGGTGCCGGTGATGTGGTCGACGTGGCGTCCACGGATCTGTAAGCACATCTGTCCGGGGGCGTCGAGCCCTGGAAGGCTTCGTTCTCCCAAAATCGGACGACCGAACGCAGTGAAGTTGTCGGCGGGTCGTCGCAAGTCAAAGATGTGCTTATGGGTTGCTGACCCCGAAGGGCCTGCGCCGGCAAAAACAGACTTGGGCAGCGACCGCCACGTCCAGGTATAGCTGTCTATGCGGCCACCGGGGATCCAGGAGTCGAAAGCTGTGAACCCGTCGCCGGTCGAGTTCTTCTCGAAAATCACTTCGGGTGGGCGCCGCGGGGTCAGTTGCACTTCGCCGCGTAACACGAAGCCGTCCGCTTCGAAGCTGCCCTCGTCGACACTCATGTAGGCATTCGGGTCCAGCGATTGCAATTGGCCGGTGAGCTGCTCGCGGACGGTGGGTGAGGTAATGGCGTCAAGTCCGCTCGCCAGGTTGCCGAGTGCCGGGCTGAGCTTTGTAGCGATTTGCTGCGACAGGGCCTTACGCACTGCGCTTCGCATCTTCCCGGCGTAGGGACCGTTGTAATTGACGGTCACCGCCGGTGGGCCGCTTGGGCTTGCCGAGAACCGTTGCGAGACTGGGTCGAACATCAACGCGACCGTCTGGCTCGCCGAGAATGTCATGTTGAGGTCGTTTATATGCATCGAGCCGATGTTGTAGACGCCGCTTCGGTGCAGATGCGACGCCCAGCCATGCCCCGCTGCGACGATTCGTACGAAGCCGACACCCGACGACGGTGCAAGCCACTCGCTGGTGAGGGCGTCAATGCGTGCGTGGTAGTCGATCGTGAGCCCACCGCCGATGCCTGCGTCCCCAGAGATCCGACTGTCCTGCTGATAGCCGGCAAGCCCCGAGTGCTGCAGTCCATCATCGATACCGGCCATGATTGCGGCTTGGTTCACCGCGCAAGCGAAGTCGTGTCCCTGCAGAAATTGGGTAGTGATGCTGGCCAGGTCGCCCTGCGGTACCGCCCCGTTTGTGTCGACGGGAAATGCGACACAAGACAGCCCGAGGTTCCTTCCGTCAGACAGGGTTCGCCAGCGACGAAATTGCGCAGCCATCCGCTGCGGCTGTGGTCTTAACTCGCCGGCAAGCAAGCGAGCTATGTGCTTGGTCACTTGGGCTTTCATCGCGTCGGCGGCGTTGTTCCCGATCGTGCCGAGTAGTCCATTCTCGATGTAAGCGGTGCCGTCGAAAGATACGCTGCTCCTGTCGGGTGCCAACCAAATGTATTCCGGTGCAACCGCTTTCCACCCTGGGCATGCGGGATTGATCTGCGTGACACGATACTTTGCCCTGATCGTGCCGTGCACCACATCGACCGAGGCGGCGGAGAATGGATCCTTGCGGTAGCGAGCGCGGATTGCGATTTCGACCCACAGGTGCTCCGTCGCACCGTCATCGAAGAACACCTGCGGACATCCGATCTGGACACTGACCGACCCGCGGTCACCACTCCCGCTGCGGGCATTGCCGATCCGCAGGACGCAGTCGTGGGCAATGCTAGGCACGGAGTTGTCGGCGAATGAGTTCTGGTGCAGCGTCGCACAGAGTCGATTGATAGTGCTGTCGCTGATCTGGACAACGCCGTCGAAATCACCAGTCAGAGTGTTGGCCATGTCGCCTCGGTTTCTTCTAGGGCTTTACTAAGCGCGGAGGAGCTGCGTGAACAGTGACGCCAATGAATCGGGTCGGCGCAAGGCGATTGGGCGACCGACCGACAGTGTCATCCAGAGAAGGCACCGAACCTCCTGCGGCTCAACTGTTTAGCGACAATCGCAACGTATTGAGCAGTCAATGGCGACGGTAGGGTAGTCGACTACCTCATTAATCCGAGCCACGGCAGCATCAGCGACTTTCCCAAGGTGCTGTTGGCGCATTTTCTTGACGAGAACACCGGCAAACTCGTCCTGGCGCTAGACGGCGCTCAGTGAAGCTCACACTTGTCGCTGTGAGGCGGGCACAATCACCACTCCTCGTCCCAGTGGCCACTGTGACTAATGTGCCCAATGGCATCAAGCTCTCGGTTTAACCACCCGGGATTCGGGTGAAGACATACACGTGCCTGACACCACCGAGATAACAGTCCTTGACCCGCGCACCGGTGAGCCGGTGTCCCGAGTGCCCGTCGCCACCGAGGAACAGTGCGAGCGGGCCGTGCAGCGCGCCAGCGGAGCCGCCATCGACTGGGTGCGGGTCTCCCCGGGAGAGCGCGCCGCCCGCATCAAAGAGGCCGCCGCCTCGGTAGCAGCGGTCGCCAAGGAACTGGCTGAACTCATCGAACGCGAAACGGGCAAGCCGGTCGACGACGCGCTCGGCGGGGTGCAGGCCGGGGTCGACACACTGCGGCAGTACGCCGAACTCGGTCCGCTGCACCGCGGCCATAGCCTCCAAGGCAATTGGGCGGCAACAGATTTGATGATCGCCGAACCGCGCGGCGTGGTGGCGGTGCTGACACCGTGGAATGATCCGGTGGCCGTCGCCGCCGGGTTGCTCGGCGCCGCCCTGGTCACCGGGAACACCGTCGTCCACAAGCCCAGCGAACGTTGCCCGGCCACCGGCAGACGTTTCGCCGAACTGATCGCCGCTCATCTTCCCGAGGGCGTCCTCGAGATCCTCGACGGCGACGGCAGCGTCGGCGCCTACCTCGCCAGCGCCGAAGACGTCGCCGTCGTCGCCCACGTCGGCAGCACCGCCACCGGTCGCGAGATCGCGACAACCTGCGCAGCGCGCGGAGCCAAGGCAATCCTTGAGAACGGCGGTAACGACGCCTTGATCATCGATGCCGGTGTGGACCCCCAGTGGGCAGCGGAACAGGCCGCCACCGGCGCGTTTGCCAACTCCGGCCAGATCTGCGTCTCGGTGGAACGCATCTACGTGGTGGAGACCATCGCGAACGAGTTCATCGACGAACTGGTCACCCAAGCCGGCGTGTGGGCCGACCGCATCGGCCCGCTGGTCGACGCACGTCAGCGGGAAGTCGTGCACCAACACGTCGCCGACGCGGTGGAGAAGGGCGCCACCGTGCGCGCCGGCGGTCAGCCCGCCGACGGCCCCGGCTCCTTCTATCCCCCCACGGTGCTCACCGATTGCGAACCGAACATGCTTGTGTTCAACGAAGAGACGTTCGGTCCCATCGCCCCGGTGCGAGTGGTGGCCGACTTCCCGACCGCACTCGCCGAGGCCGCGCATGATCGGTACGGTCTCGCCGCGACGGTCCTCACGCCCGACATGGGTCACGCGCAAACGGCGTGGCGGACGCTTCCGGTGGGCACCGTCAAAATCAACGAAGTGTTCGGGGGTGCTCCCGGTGGAGCCTCGCAGCCGAGGAAAGCCAGTGGGAGCGGCTTCGGCTTCGGTCCCGAGCTGCTCGACGAGATGACCACAGTCAAGGTGGTGCACTGGACGGCACCGACGTCCGGTTGAGTCGCGGCGCCCCGGGGTACCAGGATTGCTGTGGACGTGATCGGCGCTGTGGCACAGACCGGTCAGCGGCTTGTCTCCCTATATCGACGGACCGGCGCTGACCTGCCGTTCGGAGACCCACTGCCGTCGCACGGCACCGAGATGGAGGGCTGGTTCTGGCGCCTCTCCGATCCAGCCAACGGGCGGGTCGTCGTCGCGCTGTGTAGCGCCAACCGGCACCCAGACGGTGACTGGTCGACCGCGGCCATCGCACTGCATCCCGGCGGGGTGGTGCGTTCGGCCGCCATCAACGGTGTCAGCGCCGATCGCACCCAGTTCTCAGTCAAAGCCGAGGCCGGTCCCGACGTCATCGACGCCGACGAGGAACGACTCAAGATGGTCCTGGGCGACACCGACGTCGATCTCAAGGTCACTCAGGACTGCCGCTGGCCCAAAGCTTTCGGCGGAGGCGGCGTGTTCTCCTCGATCCCCTTCCTCAATCAGTACTGGCACCCCTACCGGCTCGGGGCTAAAGCATCGGGCACGGTGACGTGTGGCGAACAGCGCTGGTCATTCACCGACGCCACGTTGTACTGCGAACGCAACTGGGGAGCCGGCTTCCCGCTGCGGTGGTGGTGGGGCCAAGCCCACGACTTCGGTGATTCGGACGCGTGTGTGGCCTTCTCCGGCGGCCTGCTGGAGTTGGGTCCATTGCGCCGGGAGGTCACCGGAGTCGTTGTGCGCATGGAAGATCGGGTGCTGCGCATCACTCCACCGGCGTTGGTGTCCTGCACGCTGGGTGACCGGCAGTGGCGCATCGATGCCCATACCCCGCGATATCACGTTGCGCTCGACGGACGCGGGGACGCAGCTGAACCCCACGTGCTGCCGGTGCCGCTACCGGCCGAGCGGCGCAACGTCGACACCGACTACGAGCACTTGGCGGGAACGCTGCGCTGCACGGTACGAGAATGGGGCCGAACCATATTCGACGGCACCTCACAACTGGCGGGTCTGGAAATCGGCAGTCGGCCAGGCTGATGTGCCAATCGGTAATGTCGATCGGGATGGCGGAGAAGCGATGAGTGCGGGTCTGTTCGGACTGCTCGACGATGTCGCGATGTTGGCGCGGGCGACCGCTGCCTCCGTCAGCGGCGTCGGTCCCGCGGCGGGCCGCGCGACCGCGAAAGCTGCCGGGGTAGTGATCGACGACACCGCAGTGACACCGCAATACGTTCACGGCCTCAGCCCGGACCGCGAATTACCCATCATCCGGCGCATCGGTATCGGATCGCTGCGCAACAAACTGCTCTTCATCCTGCCGGGCGCGATGGTGCTCAGTCAGTTCGCGCCGCGGCTGCTCACTCCCATCCTGATGCTCGGTGCCATCTACCTGTGCTACGAAGGCGCCGAAAAGCTATGGGAAGCCATCCGCGGGCACGACGAGCAGAGCCACGCGCCGGTCACCGAAGGCCACATGGTGTCCTCGGCGATCCGCACCGATTTCATCCTGTCCGCCGAGATCATGGTGATCGCGCTCAATGAGGTGGCCGAGCAGGCGTTCTTGCCACGGCTGATCATCCTGATCATCGTCGCGCTGGTCATCACCGTCGCGGTCTACGGAGTGGTCGGCGCGATCGTCAAAATGGACGATCTGGGGTTGCGGCTGACCAAGTCGGCGTCTCGCCCCGGACAGACGATCGGGCGCGGGCTGGTCGCGGGGATGCCGAGGTTGCTGACGGTTCTCTCCGGGGTGGGAACGGCGGCCATGCTGTGGGTGGGCGGTCACATCCTGCTGGTCGGCACCGACGAGTTGGGCTGGCATGCGCCCTACAGCGTGGTCCATCACGGCGAAGAACATGCCCGCCATGTTGTCGACTCCGTCGGGCCGGTGCTGGCCTGGCTGCTCAACACGGCGGCGTCGGCCGTCGTCGGCCTGCTCGTCGGGGCAGTGGTCGTGTCCCTGGCGCATCTGTTGCCGTTTCGCCGACGCCAGCAGTCGACCGCCTAGCGTTTATGGACGCCCGAACCCGGGAACGCGATGGCGTGCCGGCGCCCGAGCTTGACCCGATCACCTCTAAGCCGAGCCAGACGCCCTGTCGCCCAGACGGATTCGTGCCGCTGCGCAGCTACGCGCCGATCGGTGACGGCCGCACTGTCGCCTTGGTCGCCGAAGACGGTGCCATCGACTGGTTCCCCATACCCAATCTGAACTCCTTGCCGGTCTTCGCGGCCGTGTTGGACTCGGCCAACGGCGGGCGACTCGAATTGATCCCGTCGGTCGCGTTCTCGTCCCGCCGCCGCTACTTACCTGCAACCAACGTTCTGGAGACCACCTTCACCACCGAGTCGGGCTGCGTGCGGGTCGTCGATGCGCTCAACGTCGGAATCGACGGACGGCTGCCGTGGACAGAATTGGTGCGCCGCGTCGAAGGAATCGACGGCGAGGTACCGATGCGCTGGCGGGTGGCACCCGGAACCTGCTTCAACACCGCCTCACCGTGGGCGCGGCGAACGCCGCACGGCACGGTCTTGCGCATCAAGAACCTGAACATGGGGGTGTGCACCTCTGACGAGATGGAGATCGAAGTCACCGACCAGGCCGTGTTCGGCTCATTCACGGTGGATGCCGGAGCGCGCCGGGTGATCGGGGTGGTGGCCACCGACGCCGAACCGCTGATGCTGTCGTCGGTGGACGACATCGACCACGGACTCGACCGCACCATCGAGCATTGGTCCACCTGGTCCGACCAGTTCCAGTGCAGCGGAACCTGGCATGCGGCCGTGCGGCGCAGTGTGCTGTTCCTCAAATTGTTGATCTTCAGCCCAACCGGGGCGGTCGCGGCGGCGGCGACGACGTCGCTGCCGGAACGGCTGAGCGGAGGCAAGAACTGGGACTACCGCTACGCCTGGGTCCGTGACACCGCCTACACCTTGGATGTATTGCGTCGATTGGGAATTCGCGAAGAGACGCACGCTGCGATCAGCTGGCTGCTGCGCACCGTGCGCCGGCACCGCGGCGGCACCGGAGTCTTCTACCGATTGGACGGTGAGCCGGTCGACCCAGTGATAAGCCACCAAGCACCCGGGTGGCGGGCGATCGGCCCGGTGGTGACTGGTAATAGCGCGCACGATCAGCTGCAATTGAGCATTTACGCCGATCTGTTCAACACCGTGCGTTTGTACGTCGAAGGCGGGCACGCTCTGGACACCGACACCGGCCACATGTTGGCTGACTTCGCCGATCAAGCGTGTGATGCCTGGCGCACGCCCGACGCCGGCATGTGGGAGCTGTCCAAATTGGAGCACTACACCAGTTCCAAAGTCGGCTGCTGGCACGCACTGCGTTGCGCGGTCGGATTGGCCGAGCTAGGACAGATCCCGGGGGATCCCGATCGCTGGGCCAGTGAGGCGCAACGCATTCGCGATTGGGTCGAGCGGGAATGCTGGTCCGACGAATTGAACAGCTACGAGTGGTATCCCGGCAGCGGAAAGCTGGACGCCTCAATCTTGCTGCACGCCGGCAGCGGTTACGACCGGGGACCACGGATGTCGGCGACCATCGACGCGTTGCGCCGCCACCTGGGCAAGGGGCCGCTGATGTACCGGTTCAGTGGGGCCCGCGAAGAGCAGGAGGGGGCATTCGTCGCCTGCTCGTTCTGGGCGGTCTCAGCGCTGCACCATGTGGGCCGCGACGCCGAGGCGCGTGAGCTGATGGGGCAGCTGGTCAGCCAAGCAAACGACGTCGGGGTGCTCGCCGAAATGATTGACATCGACGACAATTCGTTCCTTGGCAATCTGCCGCAGGGACTCAGCCACCTGGCCCTCATCGGTGCCGCGTTGGATCTGCAGTCCTGATTCAAATCGGCCGTTTAGGTGACTCGGGCATGGGTAGCACTGACCTATCAACCCATCCAGACCCAAGGAGGACATTGTGGCTACGGGGGAAACCGGTTTCAAAGACGTCGAATTCGACCTGATCTCATTGCAATACCACTCGCTGAAGGCTGGCCACGATTACGGTCAGTACGTCCGCGACGCCAAGACGGCACAACTTGACGACGTGGCTTCGTTCTTCGAGGAAGTCATGAAGCAAGACTCCGAGCGGGCGCAGCGCTGCCACGACCTGCTGGCCAAGTTGCAATCTTCCTGACGAGCAGCGCGACGACGGCAGGCGCTAGGTGCCGCAGAAGGTTCGGTAGTTGCCGAAGTCTTCGGGAGCGGGGCTGGCGTAGCGATCCAGCCCCGGCCGTTGCGTGAAGGGGTCGGTCACCGCCTCGAGCAGGCGGTGCAGCGGCTCTAGCTCGCCGGCCGTCGCCGCGGTCAAGGCCTCCTCGACCAGATGGTTGCGCGGAATGTAGACAGGGTTCACCCGGTCCATCAAGTCCGCGTCTGGACCGAGCGCGCGCCACCGCGACAGCCAGGCGTCGAAGCCGGCCAGGTCGATGAAAAGTCCACGGGCCGGCTCGGTTTCGCTGCGGGCGGCGCGGCCCAGGTGCCGGAAGAACGAGGTGTAGTCGACGTGGCTTTGCTGAAGTAAGGCCAGCAACTCGTCGATCAGTGGTGCGACGTCTTCGGCGTCGGGCTGCAGACCGAGCTTGGCTCGCATCCCGGCGGACCACGTGTTCTGGTACTGACGGAATTCGCCGAAGGCGTCCTGGGCCAGTGCCACCGCCTGATCGACATCATCGGAAAACAGCGGAAGCAGCGTCTCGGCGAAGCGCGACAGATTCCACGCCGCGATGGTCGGCTGGTTGCCGTAGGCATAGCGGCCCCAGAAATCGATGGAACTGAAGACGGTATCCGGGCTGTAGCCCTCCATGAACGCGCACGGCCCGTAGTCGATCGTTTCCCCGGAGATGGTCACGTTGTCGGTGTTCATCACGCCGTGGACGAAGCCGATCAACATCCACTGAGCCACCAACGACGCCTGGACGTCGACTACGCCTTTGAACAGGGCCACGTAAGGGTTCTCGGCCTCGGCGGCGCTGGGATGGTGGCGCGCGATCGCGTGATCGGCGAGGCGCTGCAGCAGCCCGACATCGCCGGTGGCCGCGGCGTATTGGAAACTTCCCACCCGCAGGTGACTGCTTGCCACTCGGACCAGCAGTGCGCCGGGCAACTGCCGCGCCTCCCGTTCGACCGGACGGCCGGTACCGACCACGGCCAGCGACCGCGTCGTCGGGACTCCCAACGCGTGCATGGCCTCACTGACGATGTATTCGCGCAGCATCGGCCCGACTACCGCCAGGCCGTCACCGCCGCGAGCAAAGGGCGTGCGCCCCGAACCCTTGAGGTGGATGTCACGAACCCGCCCATGGGCATCGACAAGTTCACCGAGAAGCAGCGCCCGACCGTCACCGAGGCGCGGCACGAATCCACCGAACTGATGCCCGCTGTAGGCCTGTGCCACCGGGGCGGCGCCGCTGGGAACCAGGTTGCCCGCCAGGAACTGCACCCCGTCGGGACTGCGCAGCCAGTCCGAATTGAGGCCGAGTTCGGCCGCCAGTGGGTCGTTGAGTACCAGTAGACGAGCCTCCGGCGGCACCTCGGCCTGCCAGCGGACAGCCATCTCCGGCAACTCGCGCGCGAAGCGGTCTTGCAGACTGACGGTCATGTCCGGTGCGACGCTCACTTCTCCCAGGCTACAAAGACGCTGAAATCGGCCAACGTGGCCCCGTCCCGGGAACCGCCCTCAGCCATCGGCCGAGGGCAGCCCTTCTGGCGGTGGGGTGCCGTAGGCGGGATACGACGGCGGCGATACCGCGCTGTCGTCGGCGGCTTGTTCGGTGGCCTCGTCGACGGCCCGCTGCTCGTCGGGCTGGCCGGGTTCTGGGCTGCTCATGCTGCTCCTAGCTGAGGGCTGACTGGATCAGGTCGCGGGCGCGGTCGAGCATGGAGGCGAACGGGCCGACGGCAAAGTTCAGCTTTGCCGACTCCACACCGGGGTGCGGCCGCGTCGGGGCGATGGCTTCGGCGGCCTTGACCGCGGTACCCATTCGCTTCAGGTCGCCCTCGTCGAGTTCTTGTTGCAGCTTCGGGAACTCCTCGCTCTCCTCGTGTTCGGCATGGGCCAGCACGGCGTCGCGGAACTTGGTGAACTCGTCGATGAACTGCTGCGAGGTGATGTCGAGGTCTTCGAGCTTTGACAACTGCTCTTTGGCGTCGTGCTCCTCCTGCAGCAGGGCGTCGGCGATGGCCTCGCCTTCGTCGTGCTCGCGGCGCAGCCTCGGGTGTACCACCATCTCCTCAGCCGTTTCGTGGACGGCGAGCAGTTGACGCAACTCGGTGAACGGCTTCTCGCGTGCTTGGGGATCCGACGCGTGCAGGACCTCGTCGAACATGTCCTCGATGAGGTCGTGCTGCGCCTTCAAAAAATCGACAACTTGGTCGGGTGTTTCCACAATCATGTCGGCCACGCGGATACACCTTCCTATGTGTAGTGATTTAGGAGCGCGGGCTATGGGCTGTGCACCGCTCGCCGCCGCATACCCCGCTATCAGGCACCCAAAACGCTTAGCGGCGGGCACGGACCGAGTGATATCGGCCTCGATGTGTCAGAAGCCGGCGACCTGGTTCTTGTACTGCGGACAGTAGGTGCGAACCGAGATCCCGACGTAGGCATTGGCGTTGGCAGCGAACTGTGGACTGCTCGACTGGAATGCCGAAACAACCTGCGGCACGGTCATCCCGAGCCGGATGTTCTCGCACACCATCTTGCCGTTGTAGACCGCCGCGTCCGGGTTGGCGAAGGCGATGCCGCGGTCGTTGAGGGCCTGGACATAACTGCTGTCCTGGTCCGCGGTGGACAGGATGGATCCTGGGTCGGCGGTGGCCGGTGCCGTCGTGGTGGCTTTCGTCGTCGCCTGCGTGGCGGAAGGTGCGGACGCCGTGGGTGACTCCGACGAGGTGAGCAGCCAACGGCCCACGACGATCAAGCCGGCTACGCCGAGCCCGACCAGCAGCAACAACCCGGCGTTGCGCAGTGTCGTGCCCCAGGACTGGTAGACGGTCGCGGGCGCCGGTTCGTCGGCGCCGTCAGTCGGCTCGTCGGGGACGGCGACGTCGTCGCCACTTGACCAGGCGAGTTCGACGGCGTCGGTGGGTGTGGCGTTGGGCACCGCAACGGTCTCGCCGGCGTTGACCGCGGCGGTCTCATCGGAGGGCGGGACCCGCTCGGCCATGACGGTCATCGTAGTCACCGTTAGCGGCCGGGGCCGAGTGCCTCACGTCAACCGGCGGTTCCGCCACTGCCGCAGCCGGCCGGTAGGCGCCTGGATCGCGGCCATCACCGAACTCATCGACGATGCCACCGACTTGGCCAGGGGGCGCGGCTCGGTCGTCGGCGGACCGTCACCTGCCCACCACGTCGGTTGCAGCAGCGCCGAGGTCACGGGGATGGCGGCGTCGACGCTGGCGTGTCCCCAGCGGCAGGCTCGGTCGATGGCCGCCGCGGACGGCGCCAGGTTGATCGGTGACAGCGTGGGCTCGAACCGGACCAGGTGATCGGCATAGGGCAGGTTTCGCCCCATCTGCAACTGAATCGCCTGCAGGATCGGCGCCAGCCACATGTGCCGTGAATCCCACTGCGGATAAAAACAATCGAAGGCCAGATAACACGCATTGCGGGTGCCGAGCTTGCCTTCGCGGACTCGCTTCCAAGCCAGCTCGATCGGCACGTTGCTCGCGGCGCCGCCGTCGACGAGCGCCGCAACTTCCTTCTCCGCGCACAATTCGTCGAGGATGGGGACCATGCGCGGATCGTTCGTCTCGTGATGCAGCACGCCCGGTATGGCCGACGAAAATGAGGCCGCGTCAACGACATTGAAGTCGCGCGCCGGGTCGTCGTCACCGACGATGATCGGCTTGACCACCCGTAGGTCGATGAAGGCGGGAACCTGCCACATGCGTGCCCCGACGCGTGGCCCAATGCCGATCGGCAGGAACGGCAGTGAGCGCAGCTGCAGTGCGGCCAACTCCGGGCGGCGAAACCGCGACGGCAGCGCCGCATAAGGTTGCCGCCGCACACCTGCGATGACGACATCGAACGGGATGGCCAGATCCGACATGCGCATCTGTTCGCCGTCCTCCCGGCTGAACAGAGCCGCGGCGAACTGGTTGAACCGCAGGGAGAATAGACCAGCCATGCCGTGGCGGCGCCGCACCCGTTCGGGTCCCAGAATGGCTCGGTAGGACACCGTCTTGGCCCAAGCGACGTATTCCTCGATCGGCACCGGTAAAGCTCTGGACACCAGACTGCCCAGGATCGAGCCGAACGACGAGCCCATCATGTAGTCGGGCAGATGGCCGGCTTCCAGCAGCCGCTGCATGCCGCCGATGTAGACGAAACCCGCGCCCCCACCGCCGCCCAGGACGGTCACCAGTTTCTTGTAACCGACTTCGGCGTCCAGCTCCGCGGCGGAAAAGTCGCTGCCGTGCCGCTCGATGAGCACTCGACGCTGATCGTCCTGCTCGGGCGACAAGGTCACCAGCGCTTCGCGTGCCGCCGTCAAGGCCCGCACCGGATCCGGCTCTTCGCGCAGCGGTCGATACAGCGCGTCGGCAACTTTGGATCGCCACGGTGCGACTTCCGCACCGACCGACACGTCACCGCGCCCACGACTACCGCCCGGACCGGCGGCTCCGGGTTCGAAGTCGGCCAGCCGGGCGAAGTTGAGGATGTAACGCAGCTGGCGCAGTTGTTCACCGGTGAGCACGTCGGGACTGGCGAGATGGTCACGGATCAACCGGTTTTCCATTTTCTGCAACAGCAGAGCCGGTTCGGCCGGCGGCAGGTCCTGAGCGTCGAGGGAGCTGCCCTCGGCTTCGACCTCCTCGATGACTTCGAGCCGCGAGCTGCGGCGGCGCAATCGGCGGCGAACCGCGTCGGCGAACGGGATCTGCATAGGGTGTGTTACCGCCCGGGCAACGGAATGGTGGGCAGCGCCGAACTTCCTGGCCAGCACCCCAGCGGACTGATGCCCTTGTTGATCGCGGCCGTAATGCAGTTCTGCACAACCACATTGGGGTCATTGCTGATCGAGCGGGACAGAATCTCGTTGGCCTTCGCCTGCGCTTCGGCGGTGCGTTGCGCCTCGACCGCGATCGAGGTTTGTGCGCGCTGCTGGTTGAGCTGGTTGATCTTGTCCTCGGTGCCTTGGTCGTACTGGATCGTCGGCACGTTGACGTCGAAGATGTCCACCTGCCCGCCGACGTCCTTGCGCATGATGTCGGCGGCGCGCTTGGCGAGGTTGGGCAACGGTGAGACGTCGAGGTTCTGCGGGTCCAGCGGGTTGAAGGCGGCGAACACCTCGTTCAGTGCTACCGAGAGGTTCCGTTCGATCAGGTTGACGCGCACGTTGTCGAAAGTCTTGTACTGCTGGAACAGTTCTGGTGCCGCGGCTTGCTTGAGCTGCCAGCGGATGCTGACGTCGGCCATTGCGGTGGACTGGTTGCCCAGCCGCACCAGAATGCGTTCGTCGTGATTGCCCTCTTTGACGTACTTGTCGATCTGCACCGCCCCGTCCATCTGATGCGTCATCTGCCAGGGCCACTTGCCGTGAAAACCGTTGTTGAGGCTGACGCCGGTTGGCCGGCCGAAGGTGGTGACAATGGCGATCTGGCGGGTCCCGACGACGGTGAAGCAGCCGAGCAAGAACGACAGCACCGCCAGCGCGAGGGCGCCGATCATCACCAGCTTGGCGCGGCCGGCCTTGCCGTCATTGCGTTTGACGAGCCAGAGCAACCCGGCAACTCCAGCGACGATCAAGCAAATGACGATGAATACAATCTGCCACGTCATCCCGTATCTCCTTCTGCAGGTGGTAGGGGAAGACTAGGCTGCCCGGCATGCCGATTGATCGCGCCGGGCTGATTGCGGGCAGTATCCGACTGGCCTCGGGTGTCTCGTTCCTCGTCGACCCGCTGCGGGCCAACAAGCTGTGGGGTGATCCCGACGATCAAACGGCAACGGCGCAACTGCTACTGCGGTCAATGGGGTATCGGGACGCACTGATCGGCGGGTTGCTTGCCGCGGCAGCGCTGCGCGGCAAGAACACTCGCGGCTGGTTCCTCGCCTCCGGCGGCGCCGACGCGGCCGACCTGCTCGGCGGGCTCAGCGTTCATGAGCAGATGAAGCCTGCCCAGCGGCTCATCGGATTGGGCGGTGCGGCCGTCGGCATCGGCGTCGGCTTGTGGGGCGCGGCGAGGCAGGCACCCCGCGCTGCGGCGCCGGCGGATTGACCGGTTAAGTCCAGGGCCCGATGCCGCCGACCCTCTCGATGCGGATGCGGGTGAGGAATCCGGGCGGAGCGTTGTCCGGGGGAAAGACGTTCGGATCAGACAGCGTCTGCGCGAGCTCCTTCAACAGTTCCGGTGCGCCGCCCTCGACGATCCGCGCGGTGCCGTTGATGGACAGGTACGGCCGCATCGCCGGACCTGGGTCGCCGGTCGACACAATGGTGACGGCGACCCGCGGATCGTTGCGGACGTTGCGCACCTTCTTGTGTTCGGCGAGGTGGGCGGTGACGAGTTCGTCGCCGTCCGGGGTCGACTGCAACGCGACCCAGACCAGGCTCACCTGAGGGCTGCCGTCGGGATTGAGGGTGACCAGGGTGGCGTCGACACCCTTGCCGACAAAGTCGCGTGCCGCGTCGTTGAGTTTCATGCGATGTTCTACCCCGGCGGTGGGTGATTAATTCCCGGACTACACGACGATGCGCAGCCGTTCCCACCCGCGGACTGTCGACGTCGGCGCCAGCTTGAGGCTGTCGTAGTCGACCTCCCATTCGGGCCACCGGTTGAGCAGTTCGTCGAGGGCAACCCTGCCCTCCAGTCGGGCCAGGTTGGCCCCGAGGCAGTAGTGCACACCCTTGCCGAAGGTCAGGTGCGCGATGTTGTCGCGGTGAATGTTGAACGTGTCAGGGTCCTTGTAACGCAACGGGTCCCGGTTAGCGGCGCCGAACAGCAGCAGGATGGCGCTGCCGGCGGGAACGGTGGTGCCATAGGCGTCGAAGTCGCGGATGGTGTAGCGCGCGACGTGTGGGCCGGTCGGTTCGAAGCGCAGCGTTTCGTCGACCGCGCGGGTGAGCAGTGATCGGTCTTGCGCGACTTCACGGCGCTGATCTGGGTGCTCTGCGAGTACTTTGGCCAGCCAGCCGATCAACCTGCCCGTCGTTTCGTTGCCGGCGCCGGCGACGACCTGGGTGTAATGCAGCACCTCCTTGCGGGTCAGCTTCCTCGTCACACCGTTCTCGTCTTCGAACTCGACGTTAAGCAACGCGGTCATCAGGTCATCGGAGGGGTTCTTGGCTCGCCAGTCGACGTACTCGGCGTAGATCCTGCCGTCGGCAATCGCATCCGGGTCGGCCACCTTCATCGGTGTGCCCGGCCTGGTACGCAGGTTGGCATCGTTGGCGTCTCGCACGCCGATCTGGTCGGCTTCGGGAATACCGAGCAGCATGCCGATGACGCGCATAGGCATCATCGACGCCAGCTCGGCGATGATGTCGAATCCGCCGGTGCCGACCAAGGGATCGAGGCACTTGACGCAGTAGGCGCGGATCTGGTCTTCGATCGCGGCCATCCGTCGCGGGGTGAAGACCCGGGACATGACTCCTCGCAACATGGTGTGCGTCGGCGGGTCTTCGAACATCATCACACCGGGCGGCATGTCGAACTTGGACTGGACGAGCTCGAGGATGTCACTTCGCGTGTTGGAGAACGTTTCCCAATCCGACAACGCTTTCTCCACGTCGGCGTGGCGAGAGATCGCCCAGAAGTTGTAGCGCTCGTTGTAATACAGCGGTGCCTCGTCGCGCAGGCGGGCGAAGGTGGGGTAGGGGTTGGCGGTGATGTTGACGTCATAAGGGTCGTAGTAGACGTCGGTGTCGGGCGCAATGGTCATGAGCCGCTGATCCTTTCGTTCACTTCAGGCAACTGCCGGCGTCGACGGGCAGCGCAACGCCGGTGATGTACCGCGCTTCGTCGGAGGCCAAGAACAACACCACGTTACTGATGTCCTCCGGCGTCACCCACGGGATTGGGAGCATGTGAAAGGTGCGACAAACCGGCGCCAGGTCGTCGGGACCCGGATTCTCCAGGTCTGGCCGAAACAGCCGAAACGTCTGCTCGTTGAGTAACAATGGTGAATTCACGTGGGTCGGATGGACCGAGTTGACTCGGATATTCCGCGGCCCCAGCTCGACGGCAAAAGATCGCATGAGTCCGACGACCCCGTGTTTGGCGGCCACATAGTGGCCGGTGTGGGGGTAGGCCTTCAACCCGGCGACCGAACTGGTCAACACGATGGCGGCACCTGAATCAAGATGCGGCGCTGCGGCTTTAACCGACTTCCACACTCCGCTGAGGTTGACGTCGATCATCTCCTGCCACAGGTCCTCGGGCATGCGGTCCAGCCGCATTCCCACCGTGCCGATGCCGGCGTTGGCGACGACGATGTCGAGTCGGCCGAGTTGTTCGACTCCGCTGTCGACGGCGCTCTTGAGCGCGTCATAGTCGCGCACGTCTGTCTCGGCCGTGACGATGCGGCGGTCGAGACCCTTGACCAGATCGGCGGTTTCAGCGAGGTCTTCCGGTGTCGCAGCGGGCGCGGGGGAGTTCTCGATGGGTCGGCAGATGTCGACGGCGATGATGTCGGCGCCTTCTTGCGCCAGTCGCACGGCGTGACTGCGGCCTTGACCGCGCGCCGCGCCCGTAATGAACGCGACCTTCCCCGCAACTCGGCCGGCCATGGAGCCTCCTCGGTTGAGTAACCTCGTTACA
>NZ_LZLE01000369.1 GCF_001673155.1 Mycobacterium sp. 1423905.2
AGCGAATTCCGCCACGATGTCGACCAAGTCGTCGACTCCACCCAGATGCTCCACCACGACGCCCTCGACGCGCAGGTCCTCGCCCCACACCTGCGCAATGAGCTCGGCGTCGTGACGGCCCTCGACGTAGATCCGGCTGGCGCGGGCGACCCGCGCCCGCGCCTTCGGCACTGCGATCGATCCGGACGCCGTCCGGGCAGCGGTCGCGGGAGCTGTACGACGTGGCGGGGTCAGAATCACCGGTCGACCCTCGAGCAGGAACCCGGGCCCCAGCGGGAAGCCGCGGGTCTTGCCGTGCCGGTCTTCTAAGTCGACGCGGCCGTATTCGACGCGCACGACGGCTCCCACGTAACCCGTTTGAGCGTCCTCGACGACCATGCCGAGTTCGACCGGATGCTCAACCGAACGAGGCTTGCGTCGACCTCCCCCGGCAAGCACGTCGGTTCCATAACGATCAACCACGCGGCAATACTAGGGATGCACTCGGAGCATCGTCCTCACGGCGCGCCGCTCCTGGCCGAAAGCGGTTGTGAACGCGGTATTTCCACTAATTCTCGTAGTGATTTAGTTTGGTCGGATGGATCACCCCGCCAATAGAGCGCTGCCACCTGGTGGGGTGCGGCGGCTGGGCCCGATCGCTGGGACCGGCGCCAACCCCGGCATACCCGGCATCGGAGCGGCGGATCTAGGAGAAGTTGTTCAGCTTCCCGCAGGTGACCTAGTGGCGGTTTTCGGTGACTGCTTCGCAGGGGACATGGTGGGCGGTCCGGACACCGAGCATTACCGCTCTGTGGCCGTGCCGATTGTTCGGTTCGACCGTCACGGCCGGCCGATCTTCGATGCACCGTGCAACAAGCCGGGCGGGCCTCGACGGCCCAATGTTCTGTTTCCGCCGCCGCCGCAGGCGCTGAAGATCGACCCGGACATGAACACCCTGCCCGCGGGCAGCATCGTGACCCACGAGATCACCTACATGCTGGTGGTCGGCACCAGGAACCTGCAACCTCATGCCGGCTCCTGGTTGGTTGAGGTGACCGATGACCCTGGCGCAGGATGGAAACCGATCCCCGGTTCCTGGCGTCCGGCGACAGCCGCACCCACCCAGATCAGCGGCTTTCACGCGACCGACGGGATCGTGTACATCGCCGCCGACTCCTTCGATCGCAGTCAGGGCGTGCGCCTGTATCGCGTCGACCGGGCTCAGGTAGCTGACCGCAGCGCTTGGCGACCATGGACCGGAAAGCGCTGGGGCACAACGAGAGACGCTGCGGCGCTCATCAGTCCACCCGAGACCACCTACGGCGAGCTCAGCTTTCGGGAAGTCGAAGGAATGCCGGTACTTTCCGCATTCAACAGCACACCGGGGGTGTACGAAGTCCAAGTGCGCGTTGCCGACAGCGCAACCCAAATCTTCAGCGACTGGCGGCCGCCGATCATCGCCGCTCAGCAGGGCATCCCGAACGCCGCCAACTACCTGCATCAGCCCTACGGCGGATACATCGTGCCGGGATCGACACTGAGAAGTCTGAGAATACTTGTCAGTCAATGGAATACCGGGGTCGACGGTGACGGTGTGCCGTTCGGCGCGCCGTACAACACCCAGCAGATCATCGTCAACGCAGGCCGGACCCGGGTTCAGCTCGACGAGGGAGCTCCGCACTCGGACAGGTAGTCGTCGTAATTCCAATCGGCCAAGAATTTGCGTCCGGCACCAAGTCCGCGTTCATAGAGCGCGTCGCGTTGTTCGGCGGTGATGTCGAAGGCGATGGGGCTCACCTCCTGGGCCGGGACGAAGATGGTGCGACGCACCGTGCAGGCGTCATCGATGTAGGCGTTGTCCTGGTTGCTCACCAACGTTTCAATTGCCGCGATTCCCAGCGACACTGGACCGTGAACTGGCTGAGTGGGTGGGATGCCCGGACGGGCGGACAGCCGTATTCCGAAGGTCGGCCAGCGCGGCTCGGCGCGGTCGAAGAGTTCGACCGGAAAGTTGGACAGCAACCCGCCGTCGACCCACGTGGCGCCGCCCGTCCGGACCGGCTCGAAGACAAACGGGATCGCTGACGAGGCGTGCACAGCGCGGGCTACCGAGAACTCGTTTGGGTCCAGTCCGTAGGAGTCGAGATCCCACGGGATACGCACCAGTCGGCGTCGGGACAGATCGCTGGCCGTGACTACCAGGGACCAGGCGAACTGTTCAGGTTCTTCACCAGTGCGCAGGTCGCCGAAGGTATGCACACCGAAGTCGGCGAGCAGTCCGCTCAGCAACTGTTCTAGGTAAGCCCCGCGATATACGCCGTCGGACAACAATAAGGACAACCCCCCGCCGATCAGCGGTACGTGCCCGATCAGGTTGCGGTCGAGGAACTTTCGATAGTCGATGGTGCGCATGATCTCGGCGAGCCGGCTCAGCGGTTCGCCGGCGGTCTGCAGAGCAGCCACCAGCGACGCCACGATCGCGCCCGCACTGGTGCCGGCGACCCGGGGGAATTGATAGCCGGCTTCGGCCAGCGCATCGACCGCTCCGACCAGCCCAATGCCTCGCACTCCCCCGCCTTCGCAGACCAGGTCCGCCTTCGCGGTGCTCATGCCAGCCACGTTACTCACTGCATCCGGCGACCGTCGACGCCGAAAAAGTGTAAGCGCCCGGGTTGTGGGTGCAGGCGGACTCGGCTGCCTTTCGCGGGCGGATCATGACCTTCGGTCCGGGCGACGATGGATTTTCCGATTACTTTGTCGGAGCCGGTGATTCGGCCATACAGGTAGGCGTCGGCGCCTAGTTCCTCAACCACATCAACCTCTATCTCGACGCCGCGGTCGCCCAGGGTGAAATGTTCGGGACGGACCCCAACCACGATCTCGGGCGCGGTGCCGGCGATCTCACGGGGCACCCGGATCAGCCAGTCGCCCAACGACACCGCCGAATCCACGACCGGCAGACTGAACAGGTTCATCGCCGGGGAACCAATGAAACCGGCGACGAACACGTTGTCGGGATTGCGATACAGTTCGCGCGGCGCCGCGCACTGCTGCAAGACACCGTCACACAACACCGCGACCCGATCACCCATCGTCATCGCCTCAACCTGGTCATGGGTGACGTAAACGGTGGTGGTTCCGAGTTGGCGCTGCAGTGCCGCGATCTGGTTACGGGTCTGCACCCGCAGCTTGGCGTCGAGATTGGACAGCGGCTCATCCATCAAAAACACCTGGGGCCGGCGCACGATCGCCCGGCCCATCGCGACCCGCTGGCGCTGCCCGCCGGAGAGATCCTTCGGCTTGCGGTTCAGGAAGGTTTGCAGATCCAGCATTTTCGCCGCTTCGAGCACTCGTTGTTGAATCTCCGCCTTCGGTGTCTTGGCCACTTTCAGCGCGAAGCCCATGTTCTGCCCCACCGTCATATGCGGGTACAGCGCATAGTTCTGGAACACCATCGCGACGTCGCGGTCCTTGGGCTCGACATGGGTGACGTCACGGCCACCGATGCGGATGGTTCCGGAATCCACTGGGTCCAGTCCCGCGACCATGCGCAGCGACGTTGTCTTGCCGCACCCCGACGGCCCGACCAGCACAACGAATTCACCATCGCCGACTTCGAGATTCAGCCTGTCCAAGGCCGGTCGCTCAGCCGCCGCATATTTGCGCGTCGCCTCTTCGAAGGACACCGAAGCCATCTGTTACCCGCCCATCCCTGTCACCGCGATGCCGCGGACGAATGAGCGCTGCGCAACGGCGTAAATGACGATCAGAGGCAGCAGGATGAGCATCGAGGTCGCCATCAACACCGGCCAACGGGCCACATATTCGCCACGCAGGCGCACCAGGCCCAGCGTCAGCGTGGCCAAGCTGTTGCGCTGAATCATCAACAGCGGCCACAGGAAGTCATTCCACACGTTGACCCAAGTCAACACGGCGAGCACCATGACTGCCGGTCGCGCATGAGGCAACAGAATGCGCCAATAGATCTGCCACGGCGAGCACCCGTCGAGGATCGCGGCCTCCTCGAGGTCAGGCGGCAGGGTGCGGAAGAACTGCCGCATCAGGTAAGTGCCGAATGCGCTGCCGAACAAGCCGGGGACGATCATCGCCCACGGTGTGTCCACCCAACCGGCAGTGCGCATCAGAATGAACTGCGGTATGACCGTGACTGTAAGCGGAACCATCAGCGTGCCGAGATATAACAGGAACAGCGTGTCGCGGCCGCGGAACTCGAGGCGGGCGAAGGCGTATCCGGCGAGCGAACAAAAGAACACTTGGCCGGCGGTGACGCATCCGGCATACAGCACGGTATTGAAGAGCATGCGCCAAAACGGCATCAGGTCGAACACCTGGCTGTAGTTGGACCAACGTGGCTGGGACGGTAACAGCTTCGGTTCGCTGACCTCACCTTCGCGTTTCAGCGAGCCGGACAGCGCCCACAGGATCGGAAACAGCGCGCACCAGGCGATGGCGATCAGACCGGTGTACACGACGACGACTCGAAGCACGCTGCGGGGTACGGCCGCGTCAACTGAGGCCACGGGAAACCTCCCAAGAGCGTCGCCTGGTGATGCGCAGCTGAACCACGGTGAGAATGAGCAAGATCGCGAACATCACCCATGCCAGCGCGGACGCGTAACCGAACTCCAGGAAGGAGAAGGCGTGCTGGAACAGCATGATGCCCAACACGTACGTTCCTGTCTCCGGCCCGCCGTTCGCGCCGGTGAGAACGTAGACGAGGTCAAATGACTGAAATGCGTGAATGATCGAGATCACCACGACGAACGACAGCGCGCTACGAATCAGCGGCACGGTGATGGACACGAATTGGCGGACCTCGCTGGCGCCGTCGATCTTGGCCGCCTCGTACACCGTCTCAGGGACTCCTTGCATGGCGGCCAGCAACACCACGGTGGCAAACGGAACGCTGCGCCACACGCTGACCAGACACAGCGAAGCCATCGCCCACCTCGGCTCGACCAGCCACGGTATGGGTCCGATGCCAACCCATCCGAGCATGATGTTCAACAGTCCGTTATCGGTGTTGAAGACGAATTGCCACACGACCGCCATGACCACCGACGAGATGGCCAGTGGCATGAACACGATGGTGCGAAAGACCCCTATTCCCTTGATCTTCCGATTGAGCATGGCTGCCACGACCAGACTGATCAAGACGGTCGGTACGACGGTTCCCACCGTGTAAATCACCGTATTGCGCAGCGCGATGACAAACAGCGGGTCGGACGTGAAGAGATCGGTGAAATTCTTGCCACCCACGAACTTCGGCGGAGTGAAAAGGTCCCACCGTTGGCCGCTCATGTACAGCGAGAAACCCAAAGGGAAGAGCATGAACACCACGACGGCCGCCAAGTTCGGTGCCACGAACAGGCGCCCGGCGCGTGCGCGTCTGTCGACTCCGGTCATGGGCTGCCGAGCACCTCGTCGACGGCATGCGACAGCGCGGTCAGCGATGTCGCTGGACGGGCGCCGCGCAGCACCGGGCCGAAATTGCGGTCCATCAACGCCGCGATCTTCTCCCACGCGGGCGTGACCGGCATTCCCATGGACACCGACGGTCCCTCGGTGAGCACGCCGAGGTTGCCGATTCTGCGGTGTGCGCGGGCGAATTCCGCGGAATCGATCGCGGACCGCAGCACCGGCACAAAGAGGCGCGATTCGCCGATGAGGACTTGCCCGACGGGGCCGGTGGCGAACTTGACGAACTCCCATGCCTGATCCTTGCGCCGGCTGGTGGCCGCGATGGCGAGCCCGGTGACGCCGATGTTGGAACAGGCCTTGGTTCCGTGGGGGCCCACCGGCAGGGGTGCCACGTCGAAGTCGAGACCGTCGGCCCGGTCGAACGTCTGATATCGCCAGTGACCGCCCAACGCGATGGCGGCTTTGCCGACTGCGAACAGATCCGCGTTGGACATCGATTGTTGGTCGGAGGCGCTAGGCGCCACCCCATGCTTGTTGGTCAGGTCCGCGTAGAACTGCACGGCTTCGATGAATGAGTCTTTGTCGAAGTTGAGGTGGGTGGGATTGGTGAGCGGAGCCGCCCACGGTACGCCGTTGTTCATGGCGAACAACCCGGCCGAGTAGTAGGGCATCCAGGCGTTGACGAAGCCCCATTGCGTTACCCGGCCGGACGCGTCGCGCCGAGTGAGAGCGGCCGCGGCATCGAGGAATTCAGTGAAAGTCCATGGCCGGCTCCACGCTGGCGGCGGGGGCGCCAGCCCGGCGGCGCCGAACAACGCCTTGTTGTAGAACAAGTAATTCCCGGACCACTGTTCAGGGAAGGCGTACTGACCGTCGTCGTAAGCAAACGTCGCGTACAACCCCGGAATGCTGTCGGATTGCAGTTGCGCGGCGAACTGGCGGTCGCGCGCCAAAAAGCTGTTGAGGTCGAGCAACACTCCCCGGGCGGCCAGTTCGGCATACGTGAGTTCCCACGCCATCAACACATCGGGGCACTTGCCGCCGGCACAGAACGTCGACAGTTGTTGCATCACCCCGGGACCGGACAAGATGGCCCGCACCTTGATCTCTGGATGCCGGCGCTGGAACTCCTCGATGATGCGCATCCGGGGGCGGACTTCGTCGGGATTGGCGGCGAAGAAAAACGTCAGGGCGTCGTCGTCGTCGGAGGCACAGCCGGCCGCCCACGGAGCCAGACCGGCCACGGTGACCGCGCCCGCGCCCCGCAACAGGCTGCGCCGTCCGAACGGCTTCTCCACCATGTGTTTCCATCCCCGGCCCGTTTTCTTCGAGCCCGCGTGACGTCCTTCTTAGTCGATGGCCCTGTGCTTCTGCTGAAATGTTCGGTACGGCTCGGCGTACGCGGACGTGAGGACCGCATCTCGCACACCCTGGCCGGTGATGTCGATTGCCCGGATGCGGTTGTCCTCACCGAATTCGAGTCGTAGCAGCGCCTGCAGGCGCCCGCCGGGTGCCAGCGCAATACCGGGAATCCCGTCGATGAGGACGACAACCCCGGTGCGCGCTCGTTGGGTGAAGCGCCGGGTTTCCTCGGCAACGCGCCGGGCGCCGCGCACCTCGGTCGGCACGTCGTGGGGAACCAGGCGTCGATCGACCCGGCGCACAACGTTTGGAGCCAGCAACTCGAGTAAGGCGGCGATGTCGCCGCCGCGGGAGGCGGCCAAGAACGCCTCGACGAGCTTGATGTGTTGAACGGTGCGCGGGGTACGGACAGGCGGGTGCGGCTGTAACCGGCTGCGAGCGCGGCTGGCCAACTTCTTCGCGGCCGCCGG